>NZ_PPRL01000057.1 GCF_002902235.1 Staphylococcus ureilyticus | reverse complement strand
ACTGCAGGTAAAGGTGATTTACAAACAAGATTGGATAGTATCTCATCTGTAACGTCACCAGAAGTAAACGATGTAGATGGTAACGGAGTCTTGGATACTGAACAATTATCCGAAGCATCTCAAGCAGTGACTAATGCAGAACAAGCGAAATCCGCAGTGGATACGAAGTTATCTGAGATTACAGCAGATGGATTAGTGACTCCAGATGAAAAATCTGCAGTAGACGCGTTAATCCAAACATTAGAAAGCGCGAAGCAAACAGCCCAAGAGAAGGTAAATAGTGTACCGAACGGTACTACAGGCAAAGGTGAGCTACAAACAAGACTGGATAACATCACATCTGTAACTTCACCAGAAGTGAACGATGCAGATGGTAACGGAGTCTTGGATACAGACCAATTGTCTGAAGCAACGCAAGCAGTGACAAAAGCGGAACAGGCAAAAACCGCAGTTGATACTAAATTGGCAGAAGTAACATCAGATGGTCTAGTAACAACAGATGAAAAATCTGAAGTAGATACATTAATTCAAACATTAGAAAGTGCGAAACAAACAGCACAAGAGAAAGTAAATAGCGTACCGAACGGTACTGCGGGTAAAGAAGATTTACAAACAAGATTGGATAACATTGCATCCGTAACATCACCAGAAGTGAACGATGCAGATGGTAACGGAGTCTTGGATACGGATCAATTATCCGAAGCATCTCAAGCCGTAGCGAATGCGGAACAGTCAAAAACAGCAATAGATACGAAGTTGACTGAAATAACGTCAGACGGTTTAGTGACTCCAGATGAGAAATCCGCAGTAGATGCGTTAATCCAAGGATTAGAAAGCGCAAAACAAACAGCCCAAGAAAAGGTAAATAGTGTGCCATCTAGTACGGTAGGTAAGACAGATTTACAAACAAGATTAGACAACATCGCATCCATAACATCGCCAGAAGTAAACGATGCAGATAGTAATGGAGTCTTGGACACAGATCAATTATCCGAAGCATCTCAAGCCGTAGTGAATGCAGAACAAGCGAAATCCGTAGTAGATAATAAATTAGCAGAAGTAACATCAGACGGTTTAGTAACACCAGATGAGAAAACAGCAGTAGATGCGTTAATCCAAGCATTAGAAACAGCGAAGCAAACAGCCCAAGAAAAGGTGAATAGTGTACCGTCTAGTACCGAAGGTAAGTCTGATCTTCAAACAAGATTAGATAACATCGTGTCAGTAACTTCACCAGAAGTGAACGATGCAGATGGTAACGGAGTCTTGGATACAGACCAATTGTCTGAAGCAACGCAAGCAGTGACAAAAGCGGAACAAGCAAAAGCAGCAGTAGATAATAAGGTGACAGAAGTAACATCAGATGGATTAGTGACACCTGATGAAAAATCTGAAGTAGATGCGTTAATCCAAACATTAGAAACAGCGAAGGAAACGGCTCAAGAAAAGGTAAATAGCGTACCGAATGGTACTGCAGGTAAAGATGATTTACAAACAAGATTAGATAACATCGTCTCTGTAATGTCACCAGAAGTAAATGACGCAGATAGCAATGGTGTGCTAGATACAGAACAATTGTCTGAGGCATCTCAAGCAGTAGCGAATGCGGAACAAGCGAAAACCGCAGTGGATACGAAGTTATC
>NZ_PPRL01000056.1 GCF_002902235.1 Staphylococcus ureilyticus | reverse complement strand
GTATCCAAGACTCCGTTACCATCTACATCGTTTACTTCTGGTGACGTTACAGATGAGATACTATCCAATCTTGTTTGTAAATCACCTTTACCTGCAGTACCGTTCGGTACGCTATTTACCTTCTCTTTCGCCGTTTGCTTCGCTGTTTCTAATGCTTGGATTAACGCATCTACTGCGGATTTTTCATCTGATGTTACTAGACCATCTGATGTAATCTCAGATAACTTCGTATCCACTGCGGTTTTCGCTTGTTCCGCATTCGCTACTGCTTGAGATGCCTCAGACAATTGTTCTGTATCTAGCACACCATTGCTATC
>NZ_PPRL01000054.1 GCF_002902235.1 Staphylococcus ureilyticus | reverse complement strand
ATAAAAAAGCAGTGACACATACTATGATGATAGCGGGTGTCATTGCTTTTTTTAGTGCGTAAAACAATGTAGTAATAAAGTCATAACTTGTTATTTTAATAATCGTGTTCATTTCTTGAATAATTCATACGAACTTCATAATAAGTTTTTCCAAAATAAGTAGCTTGTTTATCATTGCTCAACTTAAATCCAACTTGCTCATAAAAATGAATTGCATTTTTATTTTCTTCAACTACCCATAGGGTTACATTGTCAGGATAAGATAATTCCAAGGCACGTTGTGTAAGTGCATAACCAATCATATGACGCTGATAATCTTCCAATAAATAAAGTGCGAAGATTTCACTCCAGTCGTCAGAAGAAGATGAGGATTCCGTTTTGCCATAAGATATGAAACCTACTACTTCGTTTTCGACGAGGGCAACTAATGTCGGAACATTGTGCAAATAAGACTTTCTGATAAATTGAGCTTTGTCTAGGTTTTCTAAGTAATTATTTTTAGATAAATGGTCATAAGTTTCCAACCAACTTTCATAGTGGACAAGTGCTTTACCATACTTATCTGCTTCAGTTAATGCTCTTATTGTAAACTCCATACATCTTCCCCCTTTGTTTATCAAATTGTAAATATTATAGCATCTAACGATGTGTAAAAGAAATTTTTGAATTCATTACAAGTAAATGAAAGAATTTTAAAATTCAATAAAGTAACATGACTCATTGTTTAGTCAATATTTGTTTAATTGAGGGAATCCGCAAGTTTTAAAGCTTCTTGTTTTGCTTGTTTACTGTAATATGAATGAGCAAAGTGCATTTGTAAAATTAAAAACAAACCACTAAATGTCCAATACAAACCAAGTGCTGCTGCAGAATGTAAAGATATGTAAGTTATAAAAATAGGTGATAATAACATCATCACATAATATGTTTTGCGTTGATTTTTAGGGTAATGCATTGCATTTACAAGAGATTGTATGAAATAAATAGCAGCTGCAATTAATGACATCCATAAATCAGGTTTTGTTAAATTGAACCATAAAAAATGAGGGAATTGATCTATTCCACCACTGCTAGGAAATTTAAGTGTCACGATTAAACCAAATAATATGGGCAACTGTATTAAAATTGGTAAACAACCGATAACGCTTTTTATTGGATTAATGTCATAACGCTTATAAGTGGTCATCAAATCTCTATTAGCTTCACGTTTTTCCTCCTGTGTTTGCGCATCTCTTACGCGTTGTTTGATGTTATCAATTTGCGGTTGTACTATCTTTGTTTTTTCTCTGATCAGATGCATGTTTTTAACTTGTATTAACATAAACGGCATTAAGATAAGGCGTATGGTCAGTACAATCATGATGATGGCTAACCCATAATTGTCGTTAAACAACTTTCCCAATCCATGCAAAAACATATCAATGGGTTTTACAAAAATAAAGTAAAACCAGCCACTTCTATCCTCTTGTTTTGAATAATCACAAGCAGTTAAAAGTAAAGGTAGCATCGTCATCATTAAGACAATCCAATTTTTCTTCATATGTTATTTCCTCCTGCTCGGGTTTTGAACAATGTAACTTTAACACAATTGCATACAATTTTTAAATATTATTTAAATAATTTCGAAAAACATTTTAATGAATGACTTACAGGTATGTTTGATATACAGAATGACTTGCTGAACGAAACTTAAATGAATACAAGCGGAATATTTAAAGAATAAAATGAAGTTGTGTCATAATGAAATTGTTAAACGAGTAGAGGAATGTGATAAATATGTTAATAGGCATGATTTCAGATTTACATATCGATAGACATAATAAACTAACGCCCAAAGATTATGAACAGGCATTAGTTACAGTAATTAAGCAACAAAAAATTGAATTATTACTTATCGCTGGAGATGTTTCAAATCATTATAAGTTAACGCAATCATTTGTGAAGGAAATCGAGATACAAACAATGATAAAAGTACTGTTTGTACCGGGAAATCATGATTTTTGGTCAACGGATACTGGGGCGACTTCTTCTGAAATCTTGGATACTTATATCAAAATGGATAATTGCTTAATAGATGATCCTTTTGTCATAAATGAAGCGTGGGCGATTGTAGGTAATACAGGTTGGTATGACTATACATATGCACACTCTAAATTCTCTTTGGAACGCATTGCACGTAGGAAATATTATGGCGCTACTTGGCAAGATAAAGTGAAAATAGATTGGCAAATTGAAGACCAAAAATTATCAATGATAGCGGCCAAACAAGCGATGAAGGATATTGAAAAAGTAAAAGATAAAAAAATTATATTAATGACACACATCGTGACTCATCGTAAATTCGCAGTACCAATGCCACATAGAATATTTGATTATTTTAATGCATTTATAGGTACTTCGGATTTTGATGAAATTTATACCCAATATGATATTAGATATAGTATTATGGGCCATGTTCATTTTCGAAATGTTTTTGAAGAAAACAACGTGACATATATTTGTCCGTGTTTAGGCTATCAACGGGAATGGCGTACACCAGATATAGAACAGGAAATCAACCATGCGTTACACAAAATAGAAATTAATTAATCATTTTTGTAAATGAATGCTCATACGTCCAGGAGCATTATAACTGCTTTCTAATTTCTGTTTGTTAATTTTTATAATTTGATATTTATTCGGAAAAATAGCAGGTATAATAATTGATTTCCATAAATTAGACCATAATGGATCAATATAATAATAATGGTTATCGTCATAACCAATCAGCACGGTAACATGAATGTTTGATACCAATTGATGATGTGTATTATCAATTTTAAATGTTTTGCTAAAAGGCTTTTGACCTAAAACAGTGTGATAAATGATGACAGGTTGCCCTTTATCAATGACGTCACATAATGAAGCCAGTGATTTCCCAGTACTATTAACAATACGTTTATCATACGTTTGTAAATAGGGTGCTAAGGCTGTAGGGAAAATCGTTTGATGATAACCCCATTTTACCCATAAGTGATGACCTACATAGCCTTTATATGGATTATTTGCGTGTTTCGGCCAGTGTTTCATGATATGTGTTGCTGGTATTTTGTGATTATTGAATTGTAATATCATTGCACTTGCTATGCCTTCGCACCCCATAATCATAGGTATCGGGAACAATTGGCTAATTGGTTTAACGGCTAATATTTTTTTATTCATAGATAGTGACTCCTGTATCGAATATTAAAGATTTATTAACATTGATGATTGCTTTTATTATATATCTATATCGATTTAAGTGACTACAAAGATGCTTAAATCATAGTTAATATTAGATATATTTTAATGAAAATGGTTATAATGTGCGAAAGGGGTTGAAAACAATGGATTATAGAATAGAAACATTATCCGACATTCCAGTGCCAGTTGTAGGGGTAAAAAGAGCATATGCAACTGGACAAAAAGCACAAGAAAATATTTTTAAGTTTTGGATGGAATTTGAAGCAATGGGTTACAAAAATCACTTGATATCACAAAGTAATCAATACCTCGAAGGGTTATTAGGTGTTTGTCTTCCTAAAGAAAATGGCGAAATGCATTATTTAATAGGTGTGACAAATGAGGAAACGCAAAGTGATTGGGAACACGTAGAATTAGTAGAAGGCAGATACTTAGTATTTGATGCCAAAGGTCCAGTTCCAGAATCGATTAAACAAGCAATGCAAATCATTCACAGAAAAATCTTACATACTCTAGATTATGAATTGCGAAGCGCTCCTTTTTTTGAGTTGTATAAACCAGGTGAATTACATTCAAACGACTATATTACTGAAATTTGGTTTCCAATCAAATAGTAGAATAGAAGTTTGAAATCAACAATGTTAGAAATATAAACACAATTGTGTCATGTAATCGTCCATTTCTATTTAAAGTCAAGTAGAATTGGGCATTTATTGTGTTTATAGCATTTTATAGATTGGTATATTGAACAAGCAAAAGAAAAGACGCCACTAAATGGCATGTTAATACATGAATTTAGCGACGTCTATATTAAGTCTTTAACCTAAGTTTTTCAAATAAATACATATATATTTAAATTAATTGTGAATGTTGATAATGCTTTGAATGTATTTTTTAAGCTTTAATTCATGTTATATGCTTATTAATAAGAAACGACTTTAACCCAATTTCTAACCCAATGATTAGCACTGCAGTGATTAGTAAAATAATCGTATATGGTAAGATACTGTATTCACCCTGTAATCCTACTAATGGTGACATGATACCACCAAGTATAAATTGAAATAGACCTAGTAAACTGGAAGCATTACCACTACCACCAGTACGAGCTTCCATTGCTAATGCAAAGCTTAAAGGTCCGATACCTGTTACAGGACAAACATTTAAAAAGAATGCGAAAATTAATACCCATAATGGCAAATGCAGTGTTAATGTCACAATAATAAGTACAACGCCCATTATTTGAACGATTGTTAAAATAATTAGCAAAAAGTAGCGATTCATATATACCACAAGTTTGGCTGTAAGTTGACTCATAATAATAAGGCCAATGCCGTTAAAAGCAAACAAATAACTAAATTGTTGAGGCGTCATATCATAATTTTTTTGTGTAATAAACGGTGCCGCTGATGAAAAACTAAATAACATTACGTACGTTAAGCCTTGTAAAATCATTGGAATGATAAATGCAGGTGTTTTTAACAAATGAGTAAAATCTTTAAAAATAACTTTGAAATTAAGTTTTGTTCTGTTTGGCTGATGTGTTTCTTCTAAATGGCGAATCGACAAAAATAAAATAATAACACTTACGATGGTCAGAATTACAAATACTGCTTTCCAATTGGATATCGTTAGTGCGTATCCACCTATGATTGGCGCAATAATAGTAATGATTCCATTAATTACAAGTAATGATGCTAGTCCTTTAGCTAACGCTTTTCCTTCATGCTGATCCCCCATAGTAGCTTTGGCGATTACTATTGCACCTCCGCCAGTTAAACCTTGAACTAGTCGCAAAGTGAGTAAGACACCCATGGAAGCTGTGAAAACCGCCAGTAAAGAAGCGAGCGCATAGATTGAAATGATAAACAAAGCAACCTTTTTTCGTCCGTATGTATCAGACAAAGGTCCAAATATAAATTGTCCAATAGCAAGACCAATCATTGCAAATGATAAAGTAAGCTGTGCTTGAGATACGGATGTACTAAAGTCATGTTGCACATTCGGTAATGATGGCACATACATATCTATAGTTAAAGGACCAAATGTAGTCATGATACCTAACACAATAATGACCATAATTGGCAGTTGACGATTTGAAATCTTGTCCATGTTTGAAACTCCTTTAAAATACTCTCTAATGCTTAATTATAAACATGTTATCTCGTTTTGTAACTACTTATAAAAGTAATATATTAAATAACATGTATATTTAAAAACGAGCATATTAATTGAGCTCGTTGTAATTATTAATATAATACAAAACATACATTTATATGATAAAGTATTATACTAGATATAGCGCGTTAATAATATGTTTTTAATAGCAATTATTCAAAAAGACATGGAAATTTACTAAGGAGTAAAAAATGAATTTGACTAAAACACACTATGAAGTGATTAAATTTGTGATTGTAGGCGGTATGAATACTTTAAATTATTACATTGTCTATCTTTGTTTATTGAAGTTATTAGAAATGAATTATTTAGTTAGTCATATCAGTGGATTTATCATTAGTTTTGTTATTTCTTATTATTTAAATTGTTACTTTGTTTATAAAGTGACACCAACTTGGAGTAAATTCCTAAAGTTTCCATTAACTCAAGTTGTCAATATGGGCATGCAAACTTTATTATTGTACATTTTTGTACAATGGTTTGGTATATCATCTGTGATAGCACCTTTTGCAGGGCTTATCATTACGATACCTATAACATTTGTGCTCTCTAAATATATTTTGAGAGATTAGTTAAATGATTAATAGACCAACATTTTAAATATAGTTATTTTTATGAGATCAAGTTTCGGAATCAAAAATAGGATTTGTTTCAAACTTGGTCTCTTATTTTTGCTCAATTTTATAATTAATATTAGGATTGGCTAAAAAAATAATTAGTTTATTTATATTAAATAATTTTTGAATAAAAATCGTTGTAAATATGTTTGTATTGAGTCATAATAAGTATTCAATCATACTGAAGGTGGAACGTAAGATGAGTCAAAAAGAAAAATTGGAAACAGCACAAAAAGGTGCCTTTTTAAGTTTAATCGTCTATATCATATTATCAGTGACTAAATTTATTGTAGGTTATTTATATGATTCTGCAGCTGTAAAAGCAGATAGTTTAAATAACATGACAGATATTATTGTTTCTTTGGCCGTAATTATTGGGTTGAAAATTTCTATTAAACCTGCAGACCAAAACCATCCATATGGACATTTGAAATCTGAAAATATATCATCATTACTCGTGTCATTTATTATAATGTTTGTAGGTATTCAAGTCATTATAGAGAATGTTCCTGAATTATTCACAAACGAACATCATACTCCTAATATTATAAATATTTATGTCAGTGTCATTAGTGGTTTGATTATGCTAGCTGTGTTTTATATTAATCAAAGAATTGCTAATCATACCCAAAGTAGTTCTCTGAATTCTGCAGCTAAGGACAATTTGTCGGATGCGTTAGTGAGTTTAGGAACTGCAATTGGTTTAGTATTTACACAATTTGGATTTCCAATCATTGATACGATATTAGCCATTATTTTAGGCTTACTTATAATATATACTGGTTTTGGTATCTTTAAAGAATCAATTTTTACATTAAGTGACGGTTTTAACGAGCAAGAATTAGAAGCTTATAAAAATTATGTGTTAGAAATTGAAGATGTAATAGAAGTACAAAATATTAAAGGTCGTTACCACGGTAGTAGTGTTTTTGTAGATGTAACGATTGTAGTAAAATCAGATTTGTCTTTAGAGGAAGCACATCACATTTGCGACAAAGTAGAACAACATATGCATAGCAAAGGCATTTCTTCAGTTTATGTGCATCCTGAGCCACAGTCAATACAGTAACTAAGATGTCGAGAAAGTAAATAATTTTGATTATTATCATGACTTATATTCATATTAAGTTAATAAACTACTAAAGGATAACCTGAATTAAGGTATTTAATGAATATTGATGTATAAACTGAAATTTTATTAGCTTATTTTATAGTAAAAAAACGAGTGGAACAGAAATCTATTTTTATCAAAAAGATTTCACTGCTCCACCCTGGCAAGAAAGACTAGAATTTTAAAAAAATATAGAGGAACACCTGAGATTCAGCCCATGCATAAGCCCCACTAACTCAATAAATTGAGAAGTGGGGCTTTATTTTTTTACATATTGAAGAAATGCATAAAATTCGTTTTACCACCAACCATTTGCAGCACGGAATTCAATTGCTGCATCAATTGAGCCATAACGTTCTTCAGCGTATTGAATCATACCTTTTGTTTGTTCAGTTACAGATCCAGTACCCCAAGCTTCCTTCGTTTGTCCTAAACCTCTATATCCTAATTCATTCACCGCATCTGGGTTACCGCTTGATTCTGGCATTACAATGTTATCCCAAAGTGCTTTTGTACCACCAGCAGCAATAAATTCACTATATACATCATTGTTTGCTTGAGTAGTTTCTGCAGCATCAGCTGTAGATGTATTTGAAGTTAAACCAACACCAGCAGTAGCGATTGTTACTGATGCGAATGAAGCTAATAATAATTTTTTCATTTGAAAAATCCTCCTAATAATTGTTTGTTTTAAATAATTTCAAATTGTATTTGTTAATCTGCATAGTTGTTTTAAAAGTGCTTATTTTTGTCTGTCGTATTGCTCGGTTTATCAACGTTTACAACTATAACATCATTTTTTTATAGACAGGTTACAGTAAAATAAAAATAAAAAGTCATTTATGAATAAATGAATACAATCATTTCAAAATTAAGTGTAAATTGTTATAATTTTAATGTATTGCATGAGAAATTATAGATAAAGTATTGTCGTAACAAGATTTATATCTGTATATCACTGTAATATTTTTGTAAAACGGGTGATAATATAATTTTATTCAATGGAAAGAAGGAATATTATGCCAAAACTAATTTTATGTAGACATGGACAAAGTGTTTGGAATGCTGAGAATCTATTTACAGGTTGGGCTGATGTAGATTTATCAGAACAGGGAAGAACTGAGGCAGTAACGTCGGGAAAAAAATTAAAAGAACAGGGTATAGAGATTGATATCGCCTTTACGTCTTTATTACAACGCGCCATTAAAACTACATTTCACTTATTAGATGAATCTCAACAGTTATTTATTCCTGTTATTAAATCTTGGCGCTTAAATGAGCGTCATTATGGTGGATTGCAAGGTTTAAACAAAGATAAAGCAAGAGAAAAATTTGGAGAAGAACAAGTACATATATGGAGACGTTCATATGACATAGCACCACCTGAACAAAGTGAAGAACAAAGAAAAGACTATTTAAATGATAGAAAATATGAACATTTAGATAGAAGAGTTATGCCTGAATCAGAAAGTTTGAAAGACACTTTAATTAGGGTGATTCCTTATTGGAACGACCAAATTTCACAACAGTTATTAGATGGAAAAACTGTGCTTGTTTCTGCACATGGAAATTCATTACGTGCATTAATTAAGTATTTAGAAGATGTATCAGATGAAGATATTGTAGGATATGAAATTAAAACTGGAGCGCCTTTGATTTATGATTTAACAGATGATTTAAAAGTAATAAATAAATATTACTTATAGTTTTTCAATAAATGTAAGTAAAAAAAGACCTCATAAATAGATAATGAATCGTTTAAATAAAATAATGGCTGATCCTGAAGTATATAAATGTATATTTTCAGGAATCAAGCCACATTTTAGAAGTAATGCGACAAAACCAGAAACAAATTACCATTGGTTTTGAAGTGTTACTTCTATTTTTATTTATTGCGCTTATGTTGTTGGATAATTTTGCGTGCACGTTTCCGTGTTTTAATATTAGGACTATTTAAATTACGACGTGCTGTTTGTAAATCTAATTTCATGGTGAGGACCTCCTTTATCTATAGATATTATGTAAGAAAAAACCTGAAATGTAAATAGTAATTATTACGATTTATAACTATTTTTTAAATCTCTCAAAATAAAAGATTAAAATAAAACTAATATTTTAAGTATTTTTAATGATAAATTAAACTAAAATATGTATAATGCAGAAATGCGACTAAAAAGAGTTGATAAATTAATAGAAAATAGGAGTACAAAAATGGATCAAAAGACGAAAATTATAATGATTTTGATGATGTTGTGTGGTGGATTTTTTGGATTATTAAATGAAACCTTATTAACTACAGCATTACCAAGCATAATGAAAGATTTTAAAATAGATTACACACAAGTACAGTGGCTTACTACGGCCTTTTTATTGACCAATGGTGTAATAATCCCATTGTCAGCAATGATTATTCAAAGATACTCAACAAGAAAAGTATTTTTAACTGCAATATTTATCTTTTTTATCGGAACTTTAATTGCAGGATTTAGTCCAAACTTTTCTGTTTTATTAAGTGCAAGAATTGTCCAAGCACTTGGTTCTGGTATCATGATGCCACTGATGATGACGACGATCTTAGATGTATTTGAACCTCATGAAAGAGGTAAATATATGGGGACTTTTGGTTTGGTGATTGGTTTAGCTCCAGCAATTGGTCCGACACTGTCTGGTTATTTAGTAGAGTATTTAAATTGGCGTTCATTATTCCATGTCGTTGCCCCAATAGCTGCACTTACTTTCATTGGTGCACTTAAATTCGTCAAAAATGTTGGTACTAATCGAAAGACACGTATTGATATTTTATCAATAATCTTATCTGTGTTCGGCTTTGGTGGTTTGCTATACGGTACAAGTTCAATTTCTCGTGATGGCTGGAACGATCCAATTGTATTGACTACTGTAATTGGTGGCATTATTTTAGTTGCTGCTTTTATATTTCGTCAAACACGTTTGGAAAATCCACTGCTTGATTTTTCAGTATTCAAAGATAGTCAATTTGCCGTAGGTATTATCATAATGGCTTTTACCATGATTTCAATGATTGGTTCTGAAACAGTGTTACCGATGTTTGTGCAGAATATTATGAATGACTCAGCACTTCAATCAGGATTGATTTTATTACCTGGAGCTATCGTAATGGGGATTATGTCAGTGATTTCAGGTTTACTCTATGAAAAATATGGTGCTAAAATATTAGCATTCATTGGTATGTTTATTGTAGTTGTAACAACTTCTTATTTTGTAATCATGGATGAACATACTTCATCAGCGATATTAGCTACTGTATATGCTATTCGTATGATTGGTATCGCACTTGGTTTAATGCCATTAATGACACATACAATGAATCAATTAGCGCCAGAAATGAATGCCCATGGTTCTTCGATGACAAATACTATACAACAAATATCTGCATCAATTGGTACAGCAGGTTTGATTACAATTATGAGTCAGGTTGCTAAAAACTACACACCAAATATGTCTGAGTTTAAAGATATGAGCCAAAAACAAATGACAGCAGAAATTCAACATCAAGCATTGCTAAGTGGGTATCACGGTGCCTTTTGGTTTGCAGTCATTATATCAATTATCAGTTTAATAAGTGTGTTTATGTTGAAAAGCAAAAGACAACTTAAATTAGAAGAAAAGAATGCTGAATAATTAAAATTGCGACATCGTACTGCATTAAGCGAAATTGTCTTGTAAATGATATTAATATTATGATACTTTGATATCAATATAAATATTATGAATGGAGCGTATGGATTATAGAACACTCGATGCATTTAAATAATGAACCTTTTCAATTAATGAAAAACGAAGTCAAAACGATTGAAATTAGATTGAATGATGAAAAAAGACAAGAAATTAAAAGCGGCGATTATATTGTATTCCAAAATTTAATGAATGAAGAAACATTAACAGTCCAAGTTAAGGAAATTGTAGTGTTTTCTTCGTTTCAGTCACTGTTGAATCAATATACAAATGAAGAAGTTGGAGCGAAAGCAGATGATCAACTTTCTCAAAAATTAGCGGCTATATATCAAATTTATTCACAAACAGATGAACTTAATTACGGTGCATTAGCAATCAAAGTGGCACTAATATGATGAAAATGAAATTAATTGAGTTATAGCTAGGATAAAGTTGTACCATAGGTGAAAATTTAATTTTTTACGGTAAATATGACACTTTCGTTAAATTCATTTATGAATGAATTTTTCGGAAGTGTTTTTATATAAATATAAAAATAATGTTATAGTTCTAGCACATCAAAGATTTTCGTTGTAAGATAAAACTTATGGTTAAATAATATTAGATATGAGAAGTAATATTAGGAGTGTAAATATGAAAAAATTAATGACGATGGTGTTCATTTCAATAATCATTATAGCTGGGTGCAGTAGTGGGAAATATGCTGATGAGATTGACAAAGCAGTGCATCAACAGAAAAAACAACAAAAGATTTTAGCTGATAAGCAAAATGGCGATGTGGAATCTAAGTTTGAAAAAAAGAATGCGAATATCTATGTGTATGACAAAGGTAAATATGTGACTATTGCTTATAAACCATTAAAAGATGATGATGAAGTTCATTTTTATACATATAAAATAACAGATGGTAAAGCACATTACTTAAAAAACTTTAATTCAAAATCATATTCACATGCACATGATGCGGATTATAAAGAAGAAAATATGAACTTAGAAGAATAAAACAAGATAAGAAGGTGTGTTTTTAACAAATGAAGAAATGTTGGTTAAGTTTGTTATTAATGGCAGTAGTCATTTTTGTTTCCGCATGTTCGAATGACAATCAAAATGTACATCAAGATGACAAATATGGAAAAGGTGGAAAGATTAAAATTATTGAGTATGGTGATTTTAAGTGCCCATATTGTAAAAAAGTAGAAGAACATATTATGCCTAAATTAAAAAAAGAATATATTGATACGAAAAAAGTAGATTATCAATTTGTTAATATGGCATTTTTAGGAAAAGATTCAATTATAGGTTCAAGGGCAGGTCATGCAGTAAGACAATTTGCACCTAAACAATATTTAAAATTTCAAAAGTTAATGTTTAAGCAACAACCGAACTCAGAAAAAAAATGGATTACCGAACAACTCGTTGATCAACAAATAAATCAATTGGAAATTTCAAATGATAAAAAAGAAAAGATAAAAGCGAGTTATAAAACAAAAGATAGTAAATCATGGAAATCAGCCGAACAAGATCAAAAACAATATAAAGAAAACCATATTGAAACAGCACCTACAGTTTTTGTAGCAGGTAAAAAAGTAGAGGACCCGTATAAATATAAGAACTATAAAAAAATACTTGAAGAAAGTTAAATATTAAAATTTAGATTTAAACTTTAATATCAAAAGCCAGTTCCTGAACGTTTTATAAAACATTTAGGAACGGGCTTTTTTAGTTTATATAAAAAAGAAGGACTAACTTATTAAATCGAAACAATTACGAAAAAATCAAAATATGTATTGCATATCTCGAAAAGTACAGTTATAATTTTAAATCGTAATGATTACTATCTGAGGAGGAATAAGAATGAAAAAGTCAATATACATACTGTCATTTGTCATTATATTAGCGATCATCGTTACTGCTTGTAGTGCCACAAAGTCTAACGAATCAAAAGATAATGACAAAATAAAAATTAATACTACTGTGTTTCCATTAAAATCATTTGCCAATCAAATAGGTGGAAAGTATGTTTCAGTTAAATCTATTTATCCTACTGGTGCAGATTTACATACATATGAGCCAACACAAAAAGATATTATGAATGCGAGTAAAGCAGATATGTTCCTGTATACAGGTGACGATTTGGATCCTATTGCTAAAAAAGTGGCAGCAACAATTAAAAAGGATGATAAAAAGGTATCGTTAGGAGATAAAATTGATAAAAGCGAATTATTAACTGATCAACACGACGAAGAACATGAAGAACATGGTCACCATCATGAACATGGACATCATCATGGCGGCTATGACCCTCATGTATGGTTAGACCCAAAATTTAATCAAGTCTTTGCAAAAGAGATCAAAGATAAATTAATAAAGCAAGACCCTAAACACAAATCTTATTATGAAAAGAACTATAATAAGTTGAAAGAAGATTTGATGGGCATAGATCAAAAAATGCAAAACATCACTGAAGATAAGCAAGGTAATACCGTATATATATCACATGAATCTATTGGTTATCTTTCAGAAAGATATGGATTTGTCCAAAAAGGTATACAAAACATGAATGCTGAAGATCCATCTCAAAAAGCATTAGCAAAAATTGTGAAAGAGATTAATGATTCAGGCGCAAAATACATTTTGTATGAAGCCAATGTTTCTAATAAAGTCACAGATACGATTCGCAAAGAAACAAAAGCAAAACCATTGAAGTTTAATAACATGGAGTCATTATCAAAAGAACAAGCAGAAGATAATAAACTGACATATCAATCCCTAATGGAAAAAAATATAAAACATCTTGATATGGCATTAAATGACAATGTTAAAACAGATGATGAACACGCACATAATAAACATGAAAAAGCAATTGCTGATGGCTACTTTAAGGATAGTCAAGTAAAAGATAGAAAATTAACTGATTATGAAGGAGAATGGCAATCAGTTTATCCGTTTTTAAAAGATGGCACGTTAGATGATGTCATGAAACACAAAGCAAAAGAAGATAATCAAATGACTGCAAAAGAATATAAAGCATATTACCAAAAAGGATATAAGACAAATATTAGTAATATAAATATTACGGAGGATACGATTACTTTTAAAAAAGACGGTAAGACCTTAACTGGCCAATACAAATACGATGGGAAAGATATTTTGAAATATGAAAAAGGTAATAGAGGTGTCAGATATTCATTTAAACGAGTAGGCAGCAATAAAGATTTACCAAAATATGTACAATTTAGCGATCATAATATTGCACCTAAAAAAGCAGAACATTTCCATATATTTATGGGAGATAATAAACAAAAAGTATTAAAAGAATTAGACAATTGGCCAACATATTACTCAAGTGAATTAACAAAAGCACAAATTAAAAAAGAAATGTTAGCACATTAAAGTCTAAATCAATGTGTGGATTTAAGTGAAATTAATTATTTATATAG
>NZ_PPRL01000053.1 GCF_002902235.1 Staphylococcus ureilyticus | reverse complement strand
ATACCAAAGAGGTGAAACATAAGTTTCCATTATTGCTGCTAGTAATACAATTGGTAAATAATAAAGAATATAGCTTTTAATGCTGTCAATTAATATTATGTAAATTGGTTTCATTTTAATAGGTTTTTTTCTGAATAAATTCATTAACTTACTAATAATAACTTTGTTAATAACATAAAGTATTGAAAGCATTAAGCTTGAACTATAAATTTCAATTAATAGATGCGGCAAAAACCCAAGAAACAGCCTTATTCCATCCGTGAAATTATATGCAAAGTGTATGCCAATTAACATACCTAATGAAAAAACAGTTGATAGCATGTTCAAATAATATAAAAATGGTATTGGTATAATAGCAAGTATCAGCATTATGAAAGGTAAAATGAACCCATTATTAAAAAAATATGTAAATAAACCTACTAGTTTAAATTTGTGCTCGTCATTTATACTAGCTTTTGAAAAATCGCTAAAATCATCTATCATCAAGCCAAGAATGTAAAATATGAAAATAATTGCTACAGTTATACCTACAGTAAATATGAAAAATTTATTAGCCCTTTTCATAAAACTTTTTTCAATGGATAACATAATCTTCTCCTTATATTTTATATAGTTCATAACAAACCGTATACTAACATACTATTAATAAAACAAACCTTTTATAATCTTCGGTCATTTCTAACTTTCATAGACTTAACAACTAAATAAACTACATTTACTCCCATTACAAGAACATAAGGTATTAATATAAATAAATTTTCTAATTGTGAGATGAAAATAAGTCCAAGTAAGAAAATACATTTAACATAGTTGGCATAATAAATCCTTGATCTAGTTCACCCTTCCTTTTCAAATCAATAACACTCCTTTGTGATATTAAAATCAATTTATTACTGATTGTATAATATTTGATATTAACACATAAAAATAGGGCGAGCACATAAGTGCCTGCCCGAGCAGTTTTGAATTAACTATAAAAATAGTTAGAGTGATTTCATAAAATAACACAATTATAAATAAGAAGGTGATATTTTAATTTGTGAAGCGTCCCCGAAGGAACCCTAAGGGATAAAGTTCTGGAGGAACTTCATGCACAATTATATTATACGCAATTAAATAGCACAATAAGATTTACAGTATCTTAACACTACTCACTTGATTTAGTCTTATTGAATTTCAAAATAGTAAAGATAACTACGATAGCTATCGTAACGAGGTCAAATGATCTTGTAAAAGCTTCTCCAAATTCTTTATTTTGCCAGAAATAGCGAATGATGAACAAAAGTGTTGAGTGAATAAAAAGTATTATAAACATATATATCATAGATTTATCCAAAACCATACATATAATAATCATCATTGTAACTGCAATTATAGTGAGTAGTAACATTACTACATAAGGTGCAGACATATTTATTTCTCCTTATTTAAATAAATAGCTAAGAATGCCGTTCCTATACAAAACCACATACTAAATATTGCTATCCACATAACTAATCCACCTTTTCTATATATTCCAATAATACATTCCCAATTAAAACAACTATAGCAATATCTGCTAGTATAATTGGTATGTTAAATGCTACTGAGAAATTTAATAATAAAGTTCCTATGTAAAAAATAGCTATAGCAATAAAAAACTGTATTACAACATGAAATAATTTATGCCCTCTCATTTTCATGAAAAATTGTCCTACAAACAATACAAAAAGTAATGATAAATATAATGTAATACCAGTTAAACCCATTAACTCTTCTGATTGGGAGTTAATATGAAAGAATGGTATAAAAGTTAACATCCTATTTATGAATAACAGAATACCGCAAAAGACTATAATACCAACGAAATGAATACCTAAACTCTTAATGAATAATAATAATTTATTTTCTGATTTCTTAGAACCAATCGATATAAACAAATCTATTATAGCAGCCAACACAATTATTAATATAAATACTATTAAATAAAATTGGGAATACTTTCCCATAAATAGGTCAATAAAAAAACCTAGAACATCGTACAATCCACTTAACATAATTTTCTCCTTATACTTTTCTTTTTTAATAATATTGAGTGTAACTCACAAGTATATTAACATAATCAAAAAATAACTTATATTGTCCATACATATAAATTGAGTTAATAAATGTAACAATAACAAAACCACCTAACAGAACTGATACTGATGGGTGGAAGTTATAGTACTTTATTTGAATCACCTATAAATTTCAATAAATATTTGATAGTGTGATATTAGTTGTATAAACAATCTTTATTAATGGAGGAAACATGCTTAAAATTTATGATGCTACTTATATCAAAAGAACATTAAGCTTTTTAGCTATAACATTATTGATTTTTATCATCACTTTTATTCTGGCTATTATATTTAGTTCTTCTACTGAAACCATTAAAAACATATTTAATGGTATACCTAAAAATGTGGCCAATGCAGAAGGTTTACAAAAAGTTTGGGAATATATATTAAACAATGGCTTTAGAGTTCCCTTTCAAATGCTGATACTAGCTATCATTCCAATTCCTTTTTTATATTATTTAAATATAATCAGTACAACAATTTCTCCTGCTATAGCTTTAGGATTTGCAGTTAACTTTGATAATTATAAAGGAATTATGCTAACCATATCTACAATCCCTCACTTCTTGATAGAAATATTAGCATTTTGCTTTGTTGCTAGTAGCCTATTCAAATTAAATCAATCTATTATCAGAAAGATTAGCAATCTTTTAAGAAAAAACAAGAAACAGAATGTTTCTATCAAACTAGCAATAACTAATTTAATAAAAATTTACATTTTTATTGCTTTACCTTTATTTATAGTAGCAGCATTCGTCGAAAACTATTTATCAAAATTAATACTTGATTTACTCACTTAAAATAACAAGCCCACTATCATTGATAATGGGCTTGTTTCTAATCTTCCAAAGGAATATCATCTATAACTTTAGTTCTATTGGGGTACTTCTTATCCATTTTCTCTTCTACTTCAGTCATCCTACTCACCTACATTAATGATTACCGGTGTATCACCAGTGAGTTCATGCTTATCTGTAAATAGTGTGTGGTATTTGCCAAGTAGATCACGCGCTTTTAAACGGCCACTAATCTTAATAGGTACTTCCACCATCTCAACACTTTCATTGTATATGATATTGTATTTGCCTGTGTCTGGATTCTTAACATATTCACCACGTTTGGTGACTACTTCTTTTAGTTCAGTTTCTTCCCCTACTGCTGCATTAGATAATAAATGTAGTATCTCATTCGCAGAAAGCACATCATTATCAATAATCTTATTTTTATCTTCATAGTTATAGTTGTGCTATTTTTCATTCTTAAATAGGTTATAACCTTGTATATGAGCATTTTGCTACCTGAATCATTCCTTTGATGATAATTGTCTTACATATACTGTTTTTAGATAAGTATACACAGATTATTCTTCTCTTTACTTCCCCCTTTAACCACAAAAACACCCCTTAAGCCAAAGACTTAAGGGGGTTCATCATTCTATATATTATTCCCACTCGATGGTACTTGGGGGCTTAGATGTAATATCATAGACAACACGGTTAACGTGGTCTACTTCATTAACGATTCTGCTTGAAATTTTTTGTAAGACTTCCCAATCAATACGTGCAAAGTCACTTGTCATACCATCAATGGATGTCACTGCGCGAATACCAACAGTATGATCATACGTCCGGTAGTCTCCCATGACACCTACGGATTGAATACCAGGTAACACTGTGAAGTATTGCCATATATCGCGTTCAAGACCTTCTTCACGAATGACTTGTCTTAAAATCGCATCTGATTCGCGTACGATTTCAAGTTTATCTTCTGTAATTTCACCCAGCACACGAATACCTAAACCTGGACCTGGGAAAGGCTGTCTCCATACTAAGTGTTCTGGAATACCTAATTCGATACCTAATTCACGTACCTCATCTTTGAATAATGTATTAATAGGTTCAATTAATTGGAATTCCATATCTTCAGGCAATCCGCCTACATTATGATGTGATTTAATCGTTTGTGCTGTTTTTGTACCTGATTCAATAACGTCTGTATACAATGTACCTTGCGCTAAGAAATCAACACCTTTTAGCTTAGATGCTTCATCATCAAAGACATAAACGAATTCATTACCAATGATTTTACGTTTTTGTTCCGGATCTGACACACCTTGCAATTTGTTCATAAAACGTTCTTGAGCATCGACACGAATGATGTTCATGTTGAAGCCCTCACCAAATTGTTCCATGACCATGTCGCCTTCACCTTTACGTAATAAGCCATGGTCTACGAAAATACATGTTAATTGGTCACCAATCGCT
The DNA here is from genome assembly GCF_002902235.1 of Staphylococcus ureilyticus. Classification (GTDB taxonomy): domain Bacteria; phylum Bacillota; class Bacilli; order Staphylococcales; family Staphylococcaceae; genus Staphylococcus; species Staphylococcus ureilyticus. Next base: position 29,073 of record NZ_PPRL01000053.1, on the reverse strand, counting down.
TTGTGTAATAATACAGCAACAACAGATGAGTCTACACCACCACTCATTGCACATAGCACCTTGCGATCACCAACAAGTTCGCGGATTTTTTCAACTTCAATATCAATAAAGTTTTCCATTGACCATTCACCAGTACATTCACACACACGACGTACGAAGTTACGTAATAAATCGTTACCAAATTCAGTATGACGTACTTCAGGATGGAATTGAACACCATAGATACGGCGTGATTTATCTTCAATTGCTGCATAGTTTGTGCTTGGACTATCTGCAATCACTTCAAAACCTTCTGGGATTTCGATCACTTTATCTGAATGACTCATCCAAACATTTTGTTCTTCAGGAAGTCCGAAGAATAATTCATCCGTTTTCGCATTAATCACTGCTTTACCGTATTCTCTTTCATTGGCACGTTCAACTTTGCCACCTAACAATTTAGTTGTTAATTGCATACCATAACAAATACCTAGAATAGGAATACCTAAATTGTAAATTTCTGGGTCAATCGTAAAAGAGTTCTCTTCATATACTGAATTTGGTCCTCCTGAAAGGATAATCCCTTTCGGATTCATGCGTTTAATTTCTTCAATGCTGATTTCATGGTCGTGCAGTTCACTATACACACCCATTTCACGTATACGACGTGTAATTAATTGGTTATATTGGCTACCAAAATCTAAAACAAGTATGAGCTCTTGCTCTTTCGCCATTTCCATAACTTTAAATCTCCTTTTAACTTAGAATGAATAATTTGGTGATTCTTTAGTAATTTGCACATCATGTGGGTGACTTTCTGCTAATCCAGCAGGTCCCATACGTGTGAATTGTGCTTCTTCTCTTAATGCTTCTAAGTTTCTTGAACCAGTGTAACCCATACCTGATCTCACACCGCCCATAAGTTGGTAAATCGTATCTTGTAATGGACCTTTATAAGCAATACGACCTTCAATACCTTCAGGCACGAATTTTTTAGGGGCTTTATCTTCTTGGAAGTAACGATCGTTAGAACCACTTTCCATTGCGCCTAATGAACCCATACCTCTATATACTTTATATTGTCTACCTTGGAATACTTCTGTTGCGCCAGGGCTTTCTTCAGTACCTGCAAGTAAGCTTCCTAACATCACAGCGTGTCCACCAGCTGCCAATGCTTTGATGATGTCTCCTGAGAATTTAATACCACCATCAGCAATAATAGCTTTTCCATGTTTACGTGCTTCTGTTGCACAGTCATACACGGCTGTAATTTGTGGCACACCTACACCAGCAACAACACGAGTCGTACAAATTGAGCCAGGTCCAATACCTACTTTGACAACATCAGCACCAGCTTCGTATAAAGCTTTAGTACCTGCAGCAGTCGCAACGTTTCCGGCAACTAATGTCACTTGTGGGAATTTTTCTTTAATGTGTTTAACCTGTTCTAAAACACCTTTAGAATGTCCATGAGCTGTATCAATAACTAAGGCATCTACACCCGCTTCAACTAATTTTTCAGCGCGAATATCTGTATCTTTTGCAATACCAATCGCTGCACCAACTAGCAATCTGCCAAGTTTGTCTTTAGCAGAATTTGGGAATTCAAGTACTTTTTCAATGTCTTTGATTGTGATTAAACCTTCTAATTTACCATCTTTAACTAATGGTAATTTTTCTATCTTATGTTGCTGTAATAGTTCTTCAGCTTCATCTAAAGTAGTGCCTACAGGTGCTGTAATTAAGTTTTCTTTAGTCATAACATCTGAAATCTTAATAGAAAAATCTTCAATAAAACGTAAATCACGGTTTGTTAAAATACCGACTAATGTTCTGTCTTCTTCATTGTTAACAATAGGTACACCTGAAATACGATATTTGCCCATTAATGCCTCTGCTTCATATACACTTTCTTCTGGCGTTAAGAAGAATGGATTTGAAATAACACCATTTTCTGAGCGTTTAACTTTTTGAACTTCATCTGCTTGATCTTCAATATTCATATTTTTATGAATGACACCTAGGCCACCTTGTCTAGCCATTGAGATTGCCATTTTAGATTCAGTTACAGTATCCATACCTGCTGAAATAACAGGGATATTTAATTTAATACCTTCTGATAATTGAACGCTCAAGTCTACTTCTTTCGGCAATACATCTGATTCTGCTGGTAACAATAACACATCATCAAAAGTTAAAGATTCTTTTTCAAACTTATTTTCCCACATATGAATACAGCCTCCTAATATTTGTTTTATAGCTCCATTATTCCATAGTTTCTATGTTTTGTTGATTCTTAATGCCGTTAAAAAAGAAATTCAAAACAATTGCTGAAATCGCACCGAGTACAATACCATTTTGAGTTAACCATGCGAATTGGTCTCCTAAAGCTTGAAACGCTTGTGGTACTGCACTTATACCCGTTCCTAGTCCAACTGATACCGCGATTACCAATAAATTATTTTGATTTTTGAAATTAATATTACCTAATATACTAACACCATATGCCATAACCATGCCAAACATTGCTATCATTGCGCCACCTAATACTGGTAGTGGAATCATATTTGCTAAAGCACCTAATTTAGGAATACAACCACAAATAATGAGCAAGATAACCATGCCATAGATAACTTTGTTCTTTTTAGCACCTGATAATGATACTAAGCCTACATTTTGAGAATAAGCAGTATACGGGAATGCATTAAAAATAGATCCTAAGATAATCGCAAGACCTTCAGCTGTATAACCTTTACGAAAATCTTTTCTTTCCAATTTCTTACCTGTAATTTCACTTAATGCATGGTAAACACCTGTTGATTCTATCAGACTGACTAACGCAACAATAAAGAATACTAAAGTTGCGCCAAAATCAAAGCTGAATGTTGAAAATCTAAATGGTTGTGGTAACGAAAACCAATGTGCTTCACCAACTTGTTTCACATCAACAATGCCAAATATTGACGCTAATACTGTACCTACAATTAAGCCAATCAATATGGCAATAGATTTTAAGAAACCTGTTGTAAAACGTTGCACAATTAATATGACTATTAATGTAATTACACCAAGTAAGATGTTTTTGGCATCACCAAAATTTTTAGCACCTTCTCCACCTGCTAAATAATTCATCGCTACTGGCATCAAATTGATACCTATAATTGTAACGACACTACCTGTTACAACTGGTGGAAAGAATTTAACTAAATATGAAAAGAATGGAGCAATGATGACAACCAATATACCTGATAAGAAAAGGGAACCATATAAATCACCTATGCCTTTGGTTTGCCCGATTAAAATCATCGGCGCAACGGCAGTAAATGTACAACCTAAGACGATAGGCAATCCGGTGCCTGTGCCTTTCCAAACTTGTAAAAATGTGGCTACACCACACATAAAAATATCAACAGTGACTAAGAAGGCAATTTGTTCTGGAGTAAAATCTAAGCTTGTCCCTACAATAATTGGTACGAGTATGGCGCCTGCATACATCGCCAATAGATGTTGTAAACTTAAGATAAATGTCTTCATGATTGTTCCTCAACAAATGTCACTTTATTTCCACTTAGAGAAGCAACTTTACATAAAGACGATACTTTCAACCCTGCTGTTTCTAAACGTTCTCTGCCTGGTTGGAAGCTCTTTTCAACTACAATGCCTACACCAACAGTTTCAGCATTGGCTTGTTGAACAATTTCATTTAAGCCTAATGATGCATCACCATTAGCTAAAAAATCATCAACAATTAATACGCGATCATTTTCGTCTAAAAATTCATCTGAAACCACTACAGTACTCGTCGTATTTTTAGTGAATGAATGGATATCAGCTTGATATGTATTTTTCGTTAACGTGCTAGGCTTTGCCTTTTTAGCAAATAAGCATGGTACATCAAAATGCATTGCTGCCATGATTGCTGGTGCAATACCAGATGCTTCAATCGTTAATACTTTAGTAATCCCTTCATTTTTAAATTGATTATAAAACGTTAGTCCTACGTCGTGCATCAGCTTTGCGTCTATTTGATGATTTAAAAACCCATCTACCTTCAAAATCTTCTCATCAATGACGACACCGTCTGCCTCAACTTTCCGTTTTAACAAATCCACTCAAAAAACCTCCTCATTTTTTATACAAAAAAAATCCTAAACTAACTTAGTTTCAGGATCTATGAGTGAACGTGCAATACTATAAAGAACTGATAGCCTTCAACATTCATTTCCCTAATTATGTAGAAATTGAAAACACGACAATTGTTTTAGAAGAATATATTAATCACTTCATTTCCCAAATCAAACTTTAAAACGATTGAAGTTGAATGCTTTGTATTGTATTGGTTACCCATAGTCATGTCGTTAATGGCAACATGGTAGAAACTTCTAGAGCCATATTCTCTAGATTATATGAGTTAGATAAATTATTAACTGATGATAGCAAATTTCGGCATGATTTTCAACACGAATATTATAAGTAAGCGCTTTAAAGAAGGAGATTTATTAATAATCAATTATGTTAGTAACCGTTTTCTTCACTTTTAAATCAAGATTGTCAGATACGCCACTTCATTATATAATAAATATATATTCGTTTTACCTAGTAGTTAATAGGGAAAGTATTAGATAAACAATAGAAAAGTGGACGGAGGGACAGTTAATGGCTGATTTTACAATCGTACAAAGTAAAGACGAAATACTACCAACTATCCAGCAAAAATTGTCAGAAGGATATGTTGAATCTGAAATTTCAGTAATTAGTAAGACAAAACTTCATTTTGACGAATTACATGATTCTGAAGTAAACCTAACAGCAACGAGTGGCTCATTCAGTGACAAAATGGCTAAAATTTTAACTGGCGAAGACGGCGAAGAAACTGTTTTAGCTTATTATGATATTAGCGATGATGATAAAGAGCGTTATAAAAAAGAGATCCTTGATAATAACTATCTCGTGATTGCAACTAAAGATAACTCTTCTCATGAAGAAGTACAAGAAGCAAATGCTGCATATACAAATAGTGCTATTAAAGATAAGCATTACGCAGAAGAAACAGAAGGACCAAAATCCTAATCTACGCTCAAGTAAAGTGTGATATATACTATTATTTTAATAAGATCACAAAATACTTTCATATAGCTACTTAACATTATAGACTACCTTTATAAGGAGCGAACGCAGGAAATCACTTTGTATTTTGTGGTTTCTGTCTCGCTCCTATTTTATTCCTTTTATAAATGACCCATAGAATATTTTTATAAATTATTTCCACTGATTTCCATTTATTTACTATGTTATAATAAACGCATTATTATTGGGGGGGCATCTATTCATGGATTTTAAGACTATCAAATCAATTGATGATCCATTATTTAAAGCAGCATTAAAACTATATGATGGACAATTCGACATTGATTTATCTGAAGATGAACAAATATTTAAACAATCTTTAAAAAATGAACATACCAAAGATGACTATATCTTTTTAGTAGGCTTACAGTCAGATAAAGTTGTTAGCTTAGCAACTGCACACTATGAAGCGACGACAAATTCTGCATTTTTAATCTATTTAATTGCAAATGACCAACCGGATCACGATGATTTAATTACAAGTACTTTGACACGTATAGAAAAGGAAATTAATTATTTATCCAATCAATTGCATGAACACGATGTGAACTTTATTATGCTAGAGGTACCTAAAGAACCAGAACTTGTTTCAGAAGATGAGCAACAAGTGCTCAGTAACAGACGCGAGTTTTTATTTAGCCATGGTTTTGAAAGACAATATGATTTAGATTATCTAGCCCCAAATTTAGACGGATATTCAGAAGGATTACCTAAAGATTTGTTTATCAAATCTAATATAGAACTGACAAAAGACATATATGGGCCAAGTATTAAATCAAACTATATATTAAAGTATGTATTTGCGAACAGAATTTCTAGAAGTATTATTTACCCATTATTAGAAGAAATGGATTTACGTAAATCATAGTGTACACCACTTGAAATCACTGTTAAAACAGTTTAGACTAACATAGAGGTAAGACTGACGTTTCACTAACCGAAGACAAACGTCCGTATACATAAAATCACTTATGAAAGGACTCATTTCTATGTTAACTAAAGAATTTGCACAACGTGTTGAACTAAGTGAAAAGCAAGTCCGTAAAATCGTTCAACATTTAGAAGAACGTGGTTATCAACTTAGTAAAACCGAATACCGTGGCCGCGAAGCCACAGATTTCCAAGAAGAGGATATTGAACTCTTCCAAGATATTGCTGAAAAAGTGAAGCAGACAAATAGCTATGATTTAGCCTTCGAAGAACTTGAAAAGGAAAAAGATTTTCTACAGGTATTAGTCAAAGAGGATGACAACAACCTACCTTCAGATCAAAATGTGTCTTTACTCGTAGAAGATTTACGTAACGAAATTCAAAATATGCGTGACGAACGCCAAATGCTCGGACAAATGATTAATCAAGTGCACCAACAACAGCAAGAATTGCATAAAATGCAAGATCAAATTACATCTAAACTAGAAGAAAATACAGAATCACTGAAAGCAATTCAATCATCTACAGATGAAATTAAATCTACACAAAGTGTCATTCAGGATTCCCAAAAAGAACAAACAGAACTTGTGAAGTCTAATGTCGAATCTGAACGCGTGGATACAAATCAAAGTTCAATTAATAATGAAGCGAATGCATTCACTGAAAATACAACTGAGCAAGCAAATACGAAAGCAACACCTGAAAAAGCGACTGACACAACAGATGCTCATACAAATACAGTTTCTGAAAATGTAACAACACAAACTGCCGATGAAGAAATCACACAAATTAGCGAACAACCTTCGACACAAACAGCAAATTCAGAAACTAAAAAGCAAGCTGCTGAAGTAAATTCAGCCGATAAAACAGATGACCAAATTGAACAAGATACACATAAAGAAACTTCTGAAGCTGAACAACAAACAGATCATAACAAAGAAACCGCATCAGCATCGTCTACTACAAATGAGTCAGACGCACAACAAGCAAACACGTCTCAAGAAACAACGTCATACGCTTCACCACTTGCTAAAGAAGAGCGCAAAGAAGAACGTAAAGGATTTTTCGCACGCCTCTTTAATTTATAAGTTAAAGATGATACCAAAGCCAAAAAGTCTTTGGTTAAAAAAACGTCAATTTCTATTGAAATCATATAGAAATTGACGTTTTTTGTTTTGCATAAAATTTCACAGTTTGTGATATAGCTATTATTCAAAAATTACAGCGCTATTTTAATTTTACTAAGGTCGCTTTGAACTATAATATTACTCGAATCGAAATTCGTATTAAAATATCTACCAGCTTTCTAAATCAAAAATTGTGTTTACTTCATTATCTTCTTTTAATGGATCATTTAGTTTCTAAATCAAAAATTTTCCTTAATTTCATCCTGATTGAATTTCTATCTAATTTAGCCACAAACGCCTTGACACCATATTCTGCCTAGATTTATAGCCCTTCCGATTCTGCTTCAAAAATAAAGTCATATAAATTTTATAATTTTTTTGAGTAATTGACTTGAATATTATTCGTTTTGCTACTATCCTTAGTATGCGTATCGGATTTAACAAAATAAATTAAATAAAAGAAAGTGTAGGTCTTGTTTTTATGTTATTAACAATTTTAAACATCATTATTTTTGCGGCCTTCCTTATCGGATTATATGTAATGGCAAGAAGACATGTTTCGTTTCCTAAACGTGTCTTTACAGCTTTAGGCATCGGGATTGTCTTTGGAATTGCTATTCATTTAATTTACGGTGTGGATTCAAAGGTCACTAAACAAACCACAGATTGGTTTAGTATAGTTGGAGATGGCTATATTTCATTCTTACAAATGATTGTTATACCTTTAATATTTATTTCAATCGTTTCCGCATTTACTAAAATTAATATTGGAGAAAAATTTGCTAAAATTGGCATCTATATCTTCATTTTCTTAATTGGGACTGTAGCAATTGCGGCAATTATCGGTATTATCTCAGCACTTGTCTTTGGCTTAGACGCATCTACGATTGATTTAGGTAGTGCCGAAAGCTCAAGAGGTAGTGAAATCGCAAGTCAAGCTAAGGATATGACAGCTAACACGCTACCACAACAAATCTTAGAATTATTACCAAGTAACCCATTCTTAGATTTCACTGGTCAGCGTACAACATCAACGATTGCTGTAGTGATCTTCGCTGCGTTTGTTGGCTTTGCCTTCTTACGTGTAATGCGTAAACAACCTGAAAGTGGTCACTTACTTAAACGTGGTATTGATGCCGTTTATAATATCGTAATGGCAATTGTAACGTTTGTATTACGTCTAACTCCATACGGTATTTTAGCTATCATGGCGAATACAATCGCTACAAGTGATTTTGGTGCAATATGGACATTAGGAAAATTTGTAATCGCATCTTACGCGGCATTAATTGTAATGTATATCATTCACTTACTCATTGTAACTGGTATGGGACTGAACCCTGTTACATTTGTTAAGAAAACGTCTGAAGTATTGCTATTTGCATTTACTTCTCGTTCAAGTGCTGGTGCTTTACCACTCAATGTTCAAACTCAAAAAAATCGTTTAGGTGTGCCAGATGGTATTGCAAACTTCTCAGCTTCATTTGGTCTTTCTATTGGTCAAAACGGCTGTGCCGGCATTTATCCAGCAATGTTAGCAATCATGGTAGCGCCGGCAGCTGGTGTCGAAGTTAATTTACAATTTATCTTATCTGTCATAGGCATTGTTGTCATTAGTTCATTTGGTGTAGCAGGTGTCGGTGGTGGCGCAACATTCGCATCTATCATTGTATTATCTACATTAAATTTACCTGTTGCATTGGCGGGTGTACTGATTTCAGTAGAACCACTTATCGATATGGGTCGTACTGCATTAAACGTTAACGACTCTATGCTTGCTGGTACAGGTACAGCTAAATTGACAAACAACTTAGATACTGACACTTATCATTCGAAAGAATACGGGGAAATCACAAGTTCATAATAAAAGACATCACACACTATGAACTTTAGACACTTTTTATAAATATAATTAAAGGTTGGAACGCTAGTCGTTCCAACCTTTTTTCATTTCTATACTTTTACTATATTATCAATTCAATTTTAATCATATTACTATTTTTGTCGTTTTATTGTTATCATCAGTTTTACGTAATTATAAATAAAGACAATAATCAAACTTAGCGATAATGATTTCAACAATAGGTTGACCCATGTACCGTTCGTAGTTAAGTAATACGTCACGATACTATTTATAACAAACACAATAAAAATAATCCCTAACTTCAGTAACATGTCTCCCACCTCTTTTAATTTAGTTTAGTGGGAAACATGTATTTTTTCAATTTAATTTTTCAATACCTTCAATGGATATATCTTTACTTTTTAAGATTCAACACTTGTTTGTCCAAATATTTTTTTCTTTATTGCTTCTCCAGTTGGCGTTCCAGCTAGACCTCCCAGTCCAGTTTCTCTCAACGATGCCGGCAAGTTACGTCCTACTCTATCCATCGCCTCTATCACTTCGTCTACTGGAATTCTACTTTTTATTCCAGCTAACGCTAAATCAGCTGAGATTAAACCATTGCCTGAACCAATAGCATTACGCATAACACAAGGTATTTCAACTAACCCTGCCACAGGGTCACAAACTAACCCTAATAAATTACTGATAGCTAATGCCATCGCATGACCACTTTCTTCAGGTGTTCCACCAAATATCTCAACTGCTGCAGCTGCTGCAATTGCTGAGGCTGATCCCACCTCTGCCTGACATCCACCAATAGCACCTGCCACACTTGCATTGTTTGCGATAATTTTGCCACATAGTGCTGCAGCAAATAAAAAATCAATCATCTGCGCTTCTGTTAAACCGTGTGTTTTTTCTAACTTGAATAATATGCCTGGTATTGTACCTGATGAACCAGCAGTTGGTGTTGCACAAATGATACCCATCGCAGCATTCACTTCATTTGTCGATATTGCACCTTTTAAAGCTTCTACCATATCATGTCCAGATAAAGCATGGTAATCTTCATTATATCGATCTAGTTTCACTGCATCATGTCCAGTATAACCTGTCACACTTTTTACACCATCTCCAGAAAGTCCTTTTTCTAAAGCTTCTCTCATAACATCAAGATTTTGTTTCATTAATGCACGAACTTCATCCCTTGAAATCCCTTTTAATTCCATCTCCTCATGAATCATCATTTCAGCAAATGTTGTGTTCTGTGCCACTGCATAATCTATAATTTCTCGCATTGAATGATACATATTGCCACTCCTCTAACAAATATATGAAAAATTTAATTCTTTATATTTCTCACGTAATTTACTTAAACTATCTATATCTAAAGCTTTATTTAGATGTAATGCCAATAAACATTTGTCATTATTAATTGTTTTAATTTCTTCATTAATATCTACTTCATACTCAATCAAGTCATTAATCAAATGGTTAATTAAAGAAATATTAGCTTCTCCATCTACAACCAAAATAGGCAATGCATGATGCATGAGGATACAAAGCCCATCCACGTGGATACTTTTAATTTTAATTGTACCTCCACCAATTGAAATACCATTAATTTCTACATGTCTTCCATTACCATCTAATTTAATTAATGCACAGTTCGGATGTTCACCCAAGCTAGCACTTGTTTCTTCTATAATTTCTATATCAATATTTTGTGCTTCCGCAAATGTGATAGCGTCTTTAATTCGCTCATCAAATGTGCTGAAACCCATTGACCCACCAATAATTGCTAAATCTGTTCCGTGACCCTTGTGCGTGGAGGCAAATGATTCATAATAATGAATCACAATCTTTTGAGGTTCAGACTGTAATACTGTTCGCGCAGCATTGCCTATTTTCACTGCACCTGCAGTGTGAGAACTAGATGGGCCCATCATAATAGGACCAATAACATCAAAAGCACTTTGATAATCTTGTTTTCTTGCCATTCTTCTCTCTCCTTAATTGGTCTGTTTTTTCATTCTAGGTAGATTGAAATTCAAGCTAGTCATATTAAATTTATTAATCATTTTTCCTATAACTAGACTTAATAAAATACTAGTAATTGATACCGTAATAATCGTAATCACAGATTTAATCGGGTCATTAAATCCAAACAATACAATAGCACCGGCAATTGGCGTCGCCATACCTGTCACATTGATTACTAATCCACTAAATGTGACGATACATGCGTTTACAACACCAATAAGTGCATTAGTACCATAGAGTTGCAAAGGATACTTCGCAATAATATCTATTTGGGTTAATGGTTCAACTGCAACAGCGAAAGCTTTGGAAGCGTTACCTATTTTTAATTGTTTAAACATAATGAAATTGACAAATGAGCTACCTGTACATGTCAGTGCACCAATCGCCATAGGCAAACCAGTTAGTCCTAATAAGCTTGTTAATACCATGGAACTAAGTGGTGTCATACCTGTAACAGGAATAATAAGACCTAAAATAATTGCTAATACATAAGGATTGTTGTCACCAACAGCTGTCACGGCACTACCAATTTGTTTTAATAAAGCGATAACACCTGGGCTCATAATACTTGCAAGAAGGAAAGAAACAGCAGGAGCAAATAAAATTACAGTTATTAAATCTAAGCCCTCTGGGACTTTTTTTTCTAAAAATTTAATAGCAAATGAAACCAAATAAGCAGCTAAAAAAGCGGGTAATAATTTAAAATCGTGAAGTACTAAACCAACGATTACAGCAAAAACTGGCGAGACACCTAATTTTAAACAAGTAAGAAAACCGACTGCTACACCACTTAAACTACCGGCTAAGTCACCAATTTCCTGCAAAAACTTAATGTCAAAGACGCCACCAATGGCATAACTTAAAAATGCTTGTGGTAAGAATGTTGCACAGGCAGCACCCGACAATGCTTGTAGCCCTTTCTTACCATAAGGTGCAAAATTTAAAAATAACGTCATAGCTAACAATACAATGAGTAGCGTTCCTACACCTAAAATAATATCCATTTCCTCAAACCTCTTTCTATTTTTCATTGATATCTATCATTTTTTATTTCCAACCACATCATAAAACTTTGTGAAAACACTTACAATGGCAAAAAACAGACTTTTATGAAATATTTGTGAATAAATTCACAAAATAATGAATTTTATATAATATAATAATCCATTTGTTATATTAAGTTAATGAATTTGAGAAAGATAATAAGTTTTCACTAAAATAACCGTTCAATAGCTGCAATAATTTGAACAAATGACTGAATTGGTACTAATATCGTAACTAAGCACTATCATTGTGTAACGAACTCCTAAATGACATAAAACAAAAACCGTCAATTTCTATTATTATTGCAATAGAAATTGACGGTTCTTTTTTAGACCAAAGTATTTATTTTACAAGTACTTAACATATGGACAGTTAAATTTAATGAAACAGTCGATTTAATTTTAAATTTTTCATTTTGATTGTTTTCCTTAACACTGACTGTCTTTACTTCTATTTTGTTAACAGAAAATTGATCCTCACTTTTAAATATTTATTATCTTGGTTTAAATGGACCCCAAGTAATTTTTTGTTTACTATCTAACGGAATGTTATCAATTGTATTCGAAACATCATCAAACCATTTTAAAAATGCAGGATTTTTGTCTAAATGCGCTTCAGCACTATCTTCGCTAATATCATGTAAATACCACGCCTTACTTTCAAATTCATATTGAATCTGTGAATATGCGAGCCGAGTTAAATTAACACTATCATATAAGCAGTTCACATGCTTCACGAGATTAGGTGCTTGTGAAATTAAACTATTTGATATTGTTCTTTTATGGGTTTGATTATCTAAATCATTCCACATTCTTAACTGGCCATCCATTTGAAAGAATATATCTATCGTAGAATCGTTTTCGTTAAATGAAATAAGAATAAATATACGTTCTGCTGTGTGATCAACGGAATTAATAGCTCCAACAACTAACTTTTGGGCCAATTTCACCCAATAGGCTTGAGCTTCTTGAGGGGTTAGTTTACTGCTAGAAGAATAAATATATTGCTCTTTAGCTTTATGATTTCCATACGTTTTCTTACCAAAAAATTTGTCAAACATGCTCAACATAACCAACCCCTTTCTATGATATGACCTTTTCATCATAAATGACACGCAGCAGAAGTTGTCAGTGATTTACTTTTTAATAAAACCTGATTTATTCAATTGTTCTAACATATCTAGTCTCTGCTTAGCACTCATAAAATTAGAAATTTGTTCTGACCACGTTTCAGTACGTTCGCCATTTGTACGGGATTCATAATATTTACTTACAGTTTCATCGTAATCTGCTAATGTTTTACGTTGCGTTTCTTTATCACTGTCATATTTATTGTGATGGAAGATATTTTCAAGTGGTAAACGTGGTTTAGGATCTCCATTTTCGTCATCTGCTGGTAAGCCTAATGCCATACCAAATAATGGGAAAGTATGCTTAGGTAAGTCTAAAATTTCACGCACACGTTCAACATCGTTTCTCAATGACCCTAAATAAACCATGCCATAACCCATGTCCTCAGCTGCAGCAGCAATATTTTGTGCAACTAATGTCGCATCTATCGTACCGACCAACAAACCTTCTGCTGATTCAAATGATATTGCCATATCTTTTTTAGTATTTTCATTAACGATTGCATGTCTGTAATAATCCATAACAAAGACAAATAAATAACCGTTTTCTACTACATAAGGTTGACCTGACACTTCTTTCAAGTCTTCTTTAACTTCAGGATCATCTATACCAATAATTGAATAAGCCTGTAAATAGCTTGACGTTGAAGCGCTTTGACCCGCTTCAATTAATTTTTTAATATGCTCCTCTGGAATAGGCTCTTGCTTAAAGTTTCTGACTGAATGGTGTTTTTTCAATAAGTTGTATACATAATCAGACATGTATTATCCGCTCCTCTTTTGTGTATGTGTCTATAGTATTTAAATGTTAACAAAGCTCACAGTGAATTGCTTGTTATTTGTTTACCCTTTTTTCACTCTTATTAAATGTTATCATCCTATTTAAATGTTGAATATTCCTAAAATATATAAACAAAATAAAACACGAATGTGATGCTTGTGTGCTTCAATTAAATAAATCATCTTGGCACATTATATATGTCAGAAATGGACACAAAAATACTTCTTAAATTTTTTCATATATTGCTATATAACCGCAAGTATATTTTCCTTTTGTAATATCTCCTGTTTTATGAATAATAGTATTCAAAATTGAAATGTTTTCCAAAACATAAATGTGGAACAATAATAATAAGGGGGTAATTCATTTGAGTAACAAAAAACAGGAACAATTAAAAAATGTAGAAAAAAACAATGACGATAAAGCAATGACGACGAATAATGGCGTTAAAGTAAGTGAAGATGAAAACACATTAACCGTTGGTGAACGTGGTCCTAGTTTATTAGAAGATTTCCATTTTAGAGAGAAAATTATGCACTTTGACCACGAGCGAATTCCTGAAAGAATCGTACATGCTCGCGGTTTTGGCGCTCACGGTGAATTTCAAGTTTACAAAGATTTATCTGAATACACTTCTGCAGACTTTTTAACACATCCTGAAAAGACTACCCCAGTGTTTGTCAGATTTTCAACTGTCCAAGGATCAAAAGGTTCTCCAGATACAGTAAGAGACGTGCGTGGTTTTGCTACAAAATTCTATACAGATGAAGGTATTTTTGATTTAGTAGGTAACGATATACCTGTTTTCTTTATACAGGACGCTATTAAATTTCCAGATTTAATTCACGCTGTTAAACCTGAACCACACAATGAAATGCCTCAAGGTGGGACTGCTCACGATACATTCTGGGACTTTTTCGCACAAAACCCAGAATCAACGCACACAACGGTTTGGGCTATGAGTGACAGAGGTATCCCTAAAAACTTTAGACAGATTGAAGGATTCGGCATCCATACCTTCCGCTTGGTTAATCGTGATGGTCAATCCTATTTCGTAAAATTTCATTGGAAGCCAGTTCACGGTTTAGAATCATTGGTATGGGATGAGGCACAAATCTTATCCGGTAAAGATATTGACTTCCATCGCAAAGATTTATATGAAGCAATTGAAAAAGGAGACTACCCTGAGTGGGAATTAGGCCTTCAAGTGATTCGACCAGAACAAGAATTTGATTTTGATTTTGACATTTTAGATCCAACAAAAATATGGCCAGAAGATGAAGTTCCAGTTGAAATTGTTGGTAAAATGACGTTAAATCAAAACGTATCTAATGTTTTTGATGAAACGGAACAAGCAGCGTTCCATCCTGGTCATATCGTGCCTGGCATTGATTTCTCTAACGATCCTCTATTACAAGGTCGTTTATTCTCATATACGGATACTCAAATATCAAGATTAGGTGGACCAAACTTTAATCAAATACCAATTAATCGACCAGTTAATGAAGTACACAATAACCAAAGAGATGCTATGCATCAAATGAATGTCCATAAAGGACAAACGGCATATCACAACAATGCATTAAACAACAACGATCCCCACACAACACCTAAAGAAGAAGGCGGCTACGAACATTATCAAGAAAAAGTTGAAGGACGTAAAATACAAAAACGTAGTGAAAGCTTTAAAGATTATTACAGCCAAGCTAAACTTTATTTGAATAGTTTAACAAAGCCTGAGTTCGACCATACCGTAGATGGATTTTCATTTGAAATTGGTAAATGTAAATCAGCTATGGTTAAACAAAATGCAGTGAATCAACTAAACAAAGTTGATCGCGCATTGGCAGAGCGCGTCGCAGCAAACGTAGGTGTTGAAGTGCCAGAAGAAAATGAAGAAGTACAAACTGATGCCAAAGATAGTAAGTTAACAATGGAAAAATTCGATATACCATTACCTGGACATTCTGTAGCAGTACTTGTGAACGGTGAGATAAATGAGGAAACATTAAAAGCATATGCCAAAACATTTGCCGACAACAAACTCAACTATGCTTTTGTAGGCAAACAACCTAAAGATATCACTAAAGATTTCGGCATAACTGAAACGTATGATACTGCACACCCTACATTATTTGATAGTGTGTTTGTAATTTCAGATGGTGCAGAATTATCACCGGATGCAGAGGCATTTGCAGAACTCACATACAAACACAACAAACCGCTAGTTGTTAATCAAGCCGCATCAGAAAAATTATCAAATGCAAAACTAGACTTGAACGCACCCGGTGTATATATTTCAGATGATGCTCAAACGATTATTCAAGCATTTGAACGCGCAAGATATTGGGACAGATAAGCATATAAAATTAAAATAATATATCCCTACAACGATATATTTAATGATACAAGCAGACGAGATAGAAATTTTTCATTGTAATTTAATTTCTATCTCGTCTTTTTTATGTGAATATGGGTAAATACTTACTAAACATTTAAAGATTCAATTTACATCAAATTGATCTGATTTCATGCTATATTTATTTCAAAAACACCTTCAAATAGGTGTTTGCAACCTCGAGTTGCACACGAGGAAACGATTAAGTGCGTGACATTACATGGTGATACCGTTAATTTCAAATAAAAGGAGTGATAACTATGGAAATTGGACCACGTATCAAAGAACAACGCGAACTCAAAAATTGGTCTCAAGACGAACTTGCTGAAATATTAAATATTTCACGTCAAAGTATTTCAAAATGGGAACTGAACAAAGTCTATCCTAGTATTGATATGTTAATAAAAATGAGCGACCTATTCGACGTCTCATTAGATGAACTCATTAAAGGAGATAAAGCATTAAAAAAGACAATTATTGAAACCTATCAACAACCAGTTTCTAATCAGAAAGATCGTCCTATGAATGTTTGGGAATTTCTATCTAACTTTTGGTGGTTATTCTTCCCTGTAGCGTTTATTATTTGGTGGATGGTACAGTCGTTTGTTTGATTATAATATTGTTCATTAATATGATTATTTCACTTTTTTCAATGAACAACTCATAAGCTATTTTAAAAACTTAGGAATAGAAATGTAGCTAATAAATTATTTGTTATGCTTCTATTCTTAAGTTTTGAGTAGCATAAACAATTCACTTTTTAAATTCTCCTAAATTCCACAACCTAAAATAATCTCTTTATGTGATTCAATCATTTCATATACACCCATACACCTATTGTTAACATGGAACAATTTAGTAAATATCAAAATGCGGTGATAATGTTTTCCAATAAATCAATATACTTTCTTTAATATTTACTTATCATTACAAGTTCCAAAAGCGGTAAATAAGTTCACAAATTTGTGATAATTTTTTATAAGCCTATCATATCAAACTTTCAATGCCTTCCTTCTCAATTCTTATGTTTAGTTGAGAATAGGAAGGCTATTTATATAGTGTGAAAGAAAATACAAATAATGTATATGCTTTCATTTTCTTATGTAGCTTAACTAGTTTTATTGTCTTCTAACACAAATAGCGAGCACGATTTAAATCAATTGTGCTTTAAAGGTACTAATGTTGACGAAACAATAGCTACATGCAATAATAGTAATTGAAAGATTAGAATTATTATAATTAAGAAATTATGATAATCTGATTAATAATATTTAAATTAACACTAAGTTATTAAATAGGAGGATGTTTTACATGTCTTTAATCAACAAGGAAATTTTACCATTTACAGCTAATGCTTATGATCCAAAGAAAGATGAGTTTTTCGAAGTTTCTGATGAAAACTTAAAAGGTTCTTGGAGTGTAGTTTGCTTCTACCCAGCAGACTTCTCATTCGTATGCCCTACTGAATTAGAAGATTTACAAAATCAGTATGATAAATTACAAGAATTAGGTGTAAACGTATATTCAGTTTCAACGGATACACACTTTGTACACAAAGCTTGGCATGATCATTCTGAAGCAATTAATAAAATTCAATATACAATGATTGGCGATCCTTCACAAACAATCACTCGTAATTTTGACGTATTAGATGAAGAGGTTGGCCTAGCTCAACGTGGTACATTTATCGTTGATCCTGATGGTGTTGTTCAAGCAGCTGAAATTAATGCGGACGGTATTGGCCGTGATGCAAGTACATTAGTACACAAAATTAAAGCAGCACAATATGTACGTCAACACCCAGGTGAAGTTTGCCCAGCTAAATGGGAAGAAGGTTCAGAAACATTACAACCTGGTCTTGACTTAGTAGGTAAAATCTAAGGAGGCATTGATTTGAATGCTTAATGATCAGCTAAAATCACAATTACAACAATTACTTCAATTAATGGAAGGTGATGTTGTACTACGCGCAAGTCTTGGTTCAGATGATAAATCGAAAGAACTAAAAGAGTTGCTAGACGAAGTTGCAGCAGCATCATCTCATATCACAATTGAAGAGAAAGACCTAAAACGTACACCAAGCTTTACAGTAGATAAACCTGACGCAGACACAGGGATTACATTTGCTGGTTTACCTATGGGTCACGAATTTAATTCACTTGTATTAGCTTTATTACAAGTCAGTGGTCGCGCACCTAAAGAAGAGCAATCTGTCATAGATCAAATTAAAGCTTTAGATCGCCCACTCAATTTTGAGACTTATATCAGTTTAACGTGTCAAAAATGCCCGGATGTCGTTCAAGCATTGAACTTAATGAGTTTATTAAATCCAAATATCACTCATACAATGATTGACGGTGCTATTTTCAGAGAGGAATCTGAAGATATTATGGCAGTGCCAGCTATCTATTTAGATGGTGAAGAATTTGGCAATGGACGCATGACTGTACAAGATATATTATCTGAACTAGGTAGTAAAGCAGACCCTTCAGAATTCAATGATAAAGATCCTTACGACGTGTTAATCGTTGGTGGTGGACCCGCAAGTGGTAGTGCCGCTATCTATACTGCACGTAAAGGATTACGCACTGGTATTGTTGCAGATCGCATTGGTGGTCAAGTCAACGATACTGCAACAATTGAAAACTTTATTACAGTTAAAGAAACGGATGGTCCTAAGTTCTCCTCTGCACTTGAAGATCATGTAAAGCAATATAATGTAGATACCATGACAGGTGTCAGAGCAAGTGATATTGAAAAAACAGACAATGGTATTATTGTCACTTTAGATAATGACGCTAAATTACAAAGTAAAACCGTGATTATTGCTACAGGTGCACGTTGGCGTAAGCTAGAAGTACCTGGTGAAGAAGCCCTTATCAATAAAGGGGTGGCATTCTGCCCGCACTGTGACGGACCTCTATTTGAAAATAAAAACGTTGCTGTTGTTGGTGGCGGTAACTCAGGTGTAGAAGCTGCAATAGACTTAGCAGGTATTGTAGAACATGTTACACTACTTGAGCGTAACGCTACCCTTAAAGCAGACGACGTATTACAAGAACGTTTAAGCTCTTTACCAAACGTTACAATTATCAAGAACGCACAAACAACTGAAGTTTTAGGTGAAGCTTCAGTGACGGGTCTTAAATATCAAGACAAATCAACTGGTGAAGACCACACTATAGAATTGGAAGGTATATTCGTACAAATCGGATTACTTCCAAATACAGAATGGTTAGATAACTATGTTGAGTTAAACCAAGCAAATGAAATAATCATTGATCGTACAAACGCTACAAGTATCCCAGGTATATTTGCTGCAGGCGATGTTACAGACGATCGTAATAAACAAATCATTATTTCAATGGGCGCTGGTGCAAATGCTGCATTAAATGCATTTGATTATATCATTCGACACTAATCACTTCCCTATTCAAATAGATGATCAAGGAGAACCAAATTTGGTTCTCCTTTTTTGTTGTTTTCATTTCTAAGGAAAAGCAGTCGTATATGGTCACACAATATGAAACGTTTTCGCTCAAAGTTTCAAACTTTGTTCAAAAGATTGTGCGTTTAACTTTACGACATCTATATCAATCAATAGCTTGAAATGATAGTCTTAGGTTATAATTTCAAAAGCACATCAATAAATATAAATTGGACTATTTTTAAAGGAGCAATACGTTTTATGAAAAAAAGTATACTTATAACATTCGTTCTCATGCTAACTGTCATACTCACAGCATGTGCTAATGAAGATTCAAATGATGATAAACAACACAGTGAAAGACATGCCCCTTCAAATGTCAAAAAAGTTACAGAAAGTAATATCTTTGCTTCTCATAAAAAAGGCGAAAATATAAGTGAAGATGAAATGAACAAAGCGATAAAAAAATATCTAGATGTTAATGCAGATATTCTCGACAATAAATATTTAATACAGTATAAATTAGATAAGCAAACCGGTACGGATACTAAAATCACAGACGCACAAGCCAAAAGATTATCTGATTTATCACACAATGCGATTAAAAACGATGTGCGATTTAAAAACTTTGTCAAGGACAATCATCTGCCTAAAGGTTATAAAGATGACGTGGATCGAATCATTAACTATTTCACTGCGTTAAACACCACGATTAAAGATGCTGATAAACAAATCGAAGAAGTAAATTATCAACCGCAAAACACGCTAAACGTTGTAGATGTATCAGCAGAACATGCAGGAAATGTAAACGGTAAACAACAAGAAAAAATCAAAAAGTTCCTTAAAGATAAAGGTATTAAAAGTGATGCAATAGATAAATAATGTATCATTCATGGTTATTCAACTACTTGAATTTGTGAACATTCTTTGAATAACTATCAAATTCATTTTCATTGATACCAAATGAAGTGCTATGCATTACAAAATGATGACAATACCAATTCCCAGCATTATAAAGCCTTTTAAGCGCTTACTTAAAGTTAAATGAATCATCTTGACTTATATTTGTAAAAAACCTTACATGATTGTAAGGTTTTTTAATATAAAATGACTTTTTTTCTCGGAGATGTATTTGTTATCCTATGTTATAAGATTGAACACAGTAAACGTAGGAGCACAGCCGAAAACTTTATAGGGAGGTTGCACTATGGTAATTACGATTTTACTAGGTGCCATGGCTGCTGTCTTCATAGCTTTTAATCTCTTTGAGAAAAAAGAAACTTATGGCGTAATTTCATATAAATCTATTGCTTTAAGCATTACTTACGTCATACTCGCAGTTATTGTTGGTAGTTTCTTAGACAATATCAACACTATATTCCAAGGATTTCACGATAGCTTAACAGCAGCAAAAAGATATTAACCTGAACTGAGCAAATAAACAGTTCAGGTTTTTTAATACGTCATTTTATCAAAGCTAAAGCTCAATTTCATAAGGTACACAATTATCAATTTGCTTATCTATCACAGATGCTTTATTTTCATAACCTAAGTATACGAAACAACATCTAATTACAACTTGATGAGCAATGATTACAACTGTATCTAAAGATGTATCTAGCTCTTGTTTAAAGAAAGTTTCTACACGTTTTAAAACATCTTCATAACTTTCTCCTTCTGGTGCTTTTTGAGTAAAGCTGTGCCTAAATGAACTGTTTGGACCGCCATTAAAATAAGTTTCAAATTGAGCATTTTGTTCAATTTCACTCACTTTTTCACCCTCAAACTGACCTAAAGAACGTTCTCTCAGTAATGTCGTTACACTAGCTGGAATATCTTTATCAAAAATTGCATTATATGTTTGTCTCGTTCTTGTTAAATCAGACAAATAAATATGATCAATTTTGACTTGATTAAAATGATGTTGTAATAATTGCGCGTCTCGAGCGCCTTTTTCAGTTAATGGAACGTCTAATTGGCCACAAAAATAGTGATTTCCTTCTTTTTTATCGTAATTGGATTTTGATTCACCATGGCGAATTAAGTATAGTTTCATATGTTTGTACTCCTTTGTATTTTTAAATAAGGTAACATTTTTGTTAGATGAAGTATAACTTCTATAATAAAATATTTATTTTTGTTACTTTAAATGTGAGGTGATAAAAATGAATGAACAACCTTTAAATTCAGATACGCAAGGTGGACGTGTCTTAGCTTCTGTAAGTTATTTCAGCATATTTTTTGCTCCAATCATATTACCTATCATCATTTGGATTTTTGCTGATAAACCAGCATCCACGCATGCTGCTAAATCTCTATTCTATCATGTCATCACATATTTAGGACCGATATTTATTATTATCGTTGCAAGTTTAGGTGGCATGATCGTCAATCAACAACATCATACAATTATGGTCATAATGATAATTTTAGGAATTATTTTAATCTTATTCACGATTTGGTATACAATTAAAAATATTTATCGTGGCGTCAAAGTATTAATTTCTGAAAGTGCTTATTTTAACCCCTAAGATAAATCATTTACTTTTGAATATTCGATAGACACAAAAACACACTAAAAAAACAGATTGGGAAAATATTGTTTCCTCAAGCTGCTTTTTTGTTAAATCTAGATTAACTACTTTTGCTAAATAATAAATTAAGCGACAGACCAATTAACACTGCACCTACCGTATAGTCAAAAATAGCTTTAATCTTTCTGTTTGCAAAAAGTAATTTAATGTATTGAAAAATATATACACAGAAAATAAACCATAATAAAATAACTGTCGTTACAATCGCGGATAACACCGCTATTTGTGTGGTAACGCCTTCGCCCGCACTTAAAAATTGCGGTAAGATACTTATGTAATAGAGTAATGCTTTTGGATTTAAAATGGTACTAAAGAAACCTTGCCTATATGAACTTAAATAGCTGATTTGTTGTGCTTTCATTTGTGTGATTGAAAAATTCATACTTTGTCGTGCGCTAATAATACTTTTGATACCTAAATATATAAGGTAACAAGCACCCAGTATTTTAATCACTAAAAACACGTAATACATATTTGCCAAAATAAAAATAATACCAAAGACCGCTAGTAGAGAATAAACAACATGGCCTGTCGTTATACCCAATGCTGCCATTGCACCATTACCTTTACCAGAAGTGATTGAATTTTTCATCACGACGAAAAAATCAGGTCCTGGGACGATAATAATCATTAAAGTAATTGTTATAAATGCGGCTAATCCTTCCATTTTCTGCACCTCCACCTTAATTATGTTATCAAGATGCACACGGTATCGCAACACGCGAAACAAATCTTTTATGATTCTGTTATGGTGATGTTCAAATAATATATGAACGAAATCCAAAATTTGGTCAATGGTCAATCATTGAAAGCCGTGAAATGGAAAAATAATTTATGTGGTATAACTCAGTTAATTTTAACTTAATAATTTCAAACCAATAGTGCTACCCAATATAACTAGAATACAAATAATTCGTTTAATATCCGTTGACTCTTTGTAAAAAAGCATACCTAAAACTGCTCCGCCAACAGCACCAATGCCAGTCCATACAGCATATGCAGTGCTCATAGGCAACTGTTTCATAGCAATAGATAATGTTAAAAAACTAATTGCAAAGAAAGTTATCATCCAACCAAGCGATTTATATTTGCGACTATGCACATAAGCATTCAAAAATGTAATACCAAGCATTTCAAATATACCTGCACAAATCAGTAAAATCCAAACCATTATGAATGCCCCCCTTCATTTGTCGTCACTAATTTCAAACTAATTACACCAAGCAACAATGTCGTTATTAAAATGATTTTCCCTGGGTTAAATGGTTGATCAAAGAATATAAAATCAGCTAGTGTAACGCCAGTTGTACCAAGTCCTACAAAGACTGCATAAGATGTCCCTACCGGTAATACTTTTGAAGCATCTATAAGTAAGTAAAAACTTAAAAATATAGCAATGACTGTCAATATCCACTCAAATACTGATGAAGCATGAGTTAAGCCAATAACCCATCCCACTTCAAAGAGTGCTGCAATCACAATTTTTAACCAATTCATAACAAAATCCTCCTTTAAGATTAAAAAAAGCCTGAGAGATAGTCATCTATACTATCTCCCAGGCTTTTATCCTTCCGTGTCACATATTAATATGTGCCTTTCTCTCGGACCGAACCAACACCATCGTTGTGGAACCCTAGAAAGGTTTATTCAATTACTGAAATCGTATCAAATTACACTTCGAACTTCAAGTTAAGATGATTCAGTTTATAATAAATTATATTAATTCTTATAAAGAAAGCGTTTTAAATTAATTTTTAAGTCAAAACTCTCTACATTTTATGTATTTTAATGTATAATAAGGATTACATTATAATAATTATAATGTAATGGCGTCGTCAATGAAACTTATTCTCAATTGAGTATTTTGATAACGGACTAAAACGATTAATAAAAGTGAGGGATTATTATGAAATTATTAAATTACAAAATGCAAAATAATGAACTCGTTGCAACTGTATTATCTGACAAGAAGCAAGTATTCAAATATACGTTTGATGTAAATACACCTGAGTATGAAATTTTAGATGTACTTGAAGAAATCAACCATTACGTTGACAATGGTCATCATCCACTGGGTTGTTCTCTATTGAAAAATTATTCACATGAGGATGTGAGTCACAATATTTTATAATCTAGATTCTCGACCAAAAAGGTGAGTATAGCTGATAGACATTAATCAGTATACTCACCTTTTAATTTTTGATTTGCATATATGGCCATACCTGTTTTTAATTTCCGAAAACCTAATTTTTGATATAACCCTTCAACGCCATGCGTTGAAATTAAATGCACGCAAGACACCTGCCCCAATTGTTTAATCATTCTACATACAAGGTCATAACCTATACCGTGATTTTGTTAGGACTGATCCACGATAACATCATAAATAGCTGCGTTAAATACACCGTCTGATAAGGCTCTAGCTAATCCTATAGCACTACCATTATGCTTTGCCACCACGATATGTGTGCTAGCATTAAAAATTGTCTTAATCTTTTCCTTATTATGCCCCATCCAACCATTCGAGTGATATATTGTTATAAAATCTTCTAAATCATTTGAGTCAAATACATAAGTATCATCTATTTTCATCTCTATCACCCCACATCATTTATGTGGATCAATCTATTTTATAACTTACTATACCCTTACATTACATAATCATTTATAATATATTTAACTCATCTGTTAATGTCACATCACACATATGATGTGCAAAGAAGGCGTTAATATAAGCAGTTAACAGGGTAAAGAGATAGTAAAGACGTTATTATTTTATCGATACAAGTAAGGAGGGACGCAAAATGTGGATTGTTTCAATATTACTCATTATCGTTGGTATTGTGTTGCTCATCATAAATAATCGTACACCTAAAAAAGAAGGTGTCGGCAAAAAACAAAGTTTAGTTAGCTTTGGTGTGGTCTGTTTAATCATCGGTATTTTCGGACTCATAGGTCAAATTATTAAATCAATTATATAAAAAAGCGCAGGGTCGTAATCCAGTTACACTAGATTACTTAACCCTGCTCTTTTTGATTAGAAACTTTTTAATATTTATTAAAAATATTTGCTTTACATATTGAATAAATCATTAAATGATTCAACCATTGTAGGATGTGTATAAATATTTTCTTTTAATACTTCATAAGATAAATGTTGGTCAATTGCTAATTTTACTAAATTAATAATTTCCTCAGATTGTAAGCCATATAAAGTAGCACCTAATATTTCACTTGTTTCTTTATTAACGACTGCTTTAAACAAACCTCTTGTATCATTGTTTATTTTATGACGCGGAATTGTGTTTACAGGTACTGCATTTTCTAAAATTTGATAACCTTGTGCTTTTGCTTCTTCTGCTGTTAAACCTACATGTGATAATGGTGGATCAATAAACACAGTGTATGGCACAGCACCGCGATTTTCGGTAGTACGTTTGCCATTACCAAACAATTGATCTTTTACAATTCTGAAGTCATCTAATGAAATATACGTGAATTGCATGCCACCTTTAACATCACCTAATGCATAAATATTTGGCACGTTGGTTTGTAAGTTTTAATTTACCTTGATTTCTCCACGTTCACCAATTTCAACATCTGTATTTTCTAAACCTAAGTCTGTATTTGGTTTACGACCAGTAGCTAACAATACCGCATCCGCTTCATAGCTTCCTTGTGTTGTGTGTACTGTTGTACCAGATGCATTATCTTCAAAACGCTCTGTATCCGCATTTAATACAAGATTAACACCTTTATTTTCAAGATCTTTTTTAACTTCTGCAACAATATCTTTATCTTCTTTAGGCATGATATCATCATGTTTCTCTAAAACAGTTACTTGTGTATCAAAGTTCGCAAACATAGAGGCAAATTCTAATGCTATATAGCCTCCACCCACAATAACTAAACGTTGAGGTTGTGTTGCCAATTCCATAATGCCAGTAGAATCATATAAATGCTTTGATGTTTCTACACCTTCGATGGATGGAATGATTGGTTGTGCACCTGTATTAATCACGATATCTTCTGCAGTAAGTGTTTCTTGTACTTCACCATTTTCATCTAATAATTCTACTTCATTATTAGACTTAAATGCTGCAGTAAAATCTAATACGTTGATATTATTATCATCTGCTAAATTATGATAATTCTTACTGTTTAGTGCATTTACTACATCGGATTTTCTAGAAAAAGCTTGTTCAAATGAACCGTGTGCTAAACCTTCATGCACAAGTGTTTTTGAAGGAATACAACCTATATTAATACATGTACCACCATACATCTTTTGCGATTTTTCAACTACAGCTACACTTTTTCCTTGGCCAGACGCAAATTTTGCTAAAGTTTTACCACCTTTACCAAATCCAATTATCAATAAATCATACTTTTTCATAATAATCCTCCTTAATCGTTTCATTTAAAACGTCTTTAATCGTTACATTTTGATAATAATTAATTAATAGCTCTTCTTCTTTTTGATGAAACTTAAACATCGTGTTGCCAATTTCTCTTGAAACTTCACAGTCACTACCAGCATCTCCAGTAAATAAACGTCCTTCTGAGCGATCTTCTTTAAACATCACAAATAGTTCAGACAAGTTAACATTTGCTGTCATATCATTAGCCTGATACCCTCCAAATTTACCTCTAGAAGTAGCTAAATAATGATGTTGATTTAACTTACGAGTTACCCTGCGTAATTGAGCCGGATTAATACAGATACGTTCCGCTAATTCATTGCTGCTAAAACGCTCATCATCATGTTTTAGCAAAAAAGTCAGTAAATGTACTGCTATATTGAATTCTAAATTCAAAGAAATCACCTTTTATCTTTAATTGAAACTTTTATAGTTACATTTAAACATATTAAACCATATCGTGCAAAATTTTTGTTTTGGTATTTGAAAAATATATAAAAAGGATTGAAAGCGTAATCAAAGTTAAACATTGCCATGCTTTCAATCCTAGTTGGATAGTTACAATAATGCACCTCTTATTTTATTGCCATATTCTAAATATGATTTCAGACAACTAAGCATATATACCCAGCCTTCTTTTTGGCCTAATAAGCGTGCTACATCATTTTCTTCTATATCTTTTTCTGTAGTAGTTACTATTGTATGATTATCATCACCATCGAATTGGATTGTTACATGATTATCGCCCCACTTAAATTGAATCATTTCATTTTCAACCATATCTTCTATTAAAATATCGATTTCAGCATGATACTCTTCATATCGTAAGGTAATTGTTTTACCCTCTTCCCAACGTTCAGAACTTGAAGAAAACCAAAATCCTCCTATATAATCTGGATTGACAAAAGCTTCAAACACTTGATCACTAGATACATTGACTTGCATTTTAGTTACTATGTCCAAAAAATTCACAACCTTTCTTCTAAAATTAAATATTTTGTAATCATTCAATCATACAAACACATCACTATGTCTTATTAAGGCATTCAGCGTGATTGACCGAACAGGAAAGACTAACCGCACATGTTAGCGTTGATCATAAATTCATAAACATGGTTATCATAAATGCTCGGTCAGTACATGTTTTATTCTCCATGCCGTCGTTATTACTTTTTCTAAAATATCCAAACTATTTCATTTTCAATTTAATAATTCACTCTATATCTTTCATACCCTAATATGTAAATTTCATTACAATGTTATTAACATAATTGTAAATAACATATAATCTATGCAGCATTAATAAATTTGTTATACTTTACTAGTCAGTAAATACTTTTGATCAGGAGTTAACGATGAAAAATATTCTAAGCACTTACGTATATTATTTAGTCATGCTTGTTATTGTTGGCATCATACTAGTTAGTCTATATTTTACATACATATGGAACAATAACCAGTCACCCAATCAAGATAAATATCAAAATTTCGCTCAATTAAAATCAGATACAGTGAAACAGCGTGATTGGCAAAGAAATGTTAAAAAAACAAATAATAAAGATATACTTATTACTGCGATACATGGTGGCGGTATAGAACCGGGCACCTCCGAATTAGCTAAAATCATTTCTAAAAAAGGAGACTTTAATTTATATAGCTTTGAAGGCTTACTAAAATCAAGTAACAAACAATTGCATATTACATCTACCAATTTTGACGATCCTAAATTGAAAGAAATGACTAATCGTTCTCAAGAATCTATCTCAATACACGGATTTCAAGGTGATAAAGATATCGTTTATATCGGGGGCCAGGATAAAAAAATGGCGCAATCCATAAAAAAAGAATTAGAAAAAGAAGGGTTTAATGTAGAAAAAAGTCCAAATAATATTAATGGCCGTTCTTCTAAAAATTTCATCAATGAAAATGACTCAGGTTCCGGAGTTCAACTGGAGATATCTACATCTATTAGAAAATCATTTTTCAAAAAAGACAATTTAAACAGAAAGACGAGAGAAAACACGAATAAATACCGAAATTCAATTTATGATTTCGCTGAAGCCGTCACTAAAGGCATTCGTTCACAAACTTAAAAATTACTTTTTTCAGTTTACTTATATCAATTGACTTGCTTTTTTTAATAATGAGTATAAAATACTCATTATTAAAATGCGAGGGACTTTAAAAATGAGACTATTAAACAAACCATTATATATGTATTTAATGT
>NZ_PPRL01000052.1 GCF_002902235.1 Staphylococcus ureilyticus | reverse complement strand
GTGTTTATACTGTGTACATCTAATTTTTGGGCCGCACAGTATCAACATTTTTAGCTATGATATCTCCAGGTTTTAAACCTTCAATGATAAGCATAGTTTTTTTATTACCCGATTTTTCTGATTTAATAACTCTTTTAATAAATTTTTTATTGCTTAGTAAATAAACAAATTGTCCATTACCTATTGCAGTACGTGGTATTTCTATCTGTGTAGTTGATTTTTCGATTTTTACATGTTTACCAAAAAAGTGGTCAGAATTTGGTGAAATTTCAAGCGAATATTTAGATGGTTTAGATAAATTCTTTTGATTGATTGGAAGTTTAGCAATATGTGTAATTGTACCAAAACTATTATTTGTAAAATCACTTGTTATCTTTACTTTGTCTTTGATATGTAAGACATTTTTTTCTGTCTCAGAAATTTCTGCTCTTATGACAGGCTTAGGATCATAGATTTGAATAAAGGGAAGATTTTGTGTAAACATGCGCGATGGATTTATAATAATGGTGCCAGAAATCGGCGAAAAAATTGTAGTGCGCAATTTAGATTGTAAGTGGGCAATTTCAGTTTTTAAGTTAATAAGTTCTGTTGAAGTAGGTTTACTCGTCTTAGTGAGTTGAGCTAATAGTTTTTGTTTTTGTGTGATGAGTTGTTCAATGTGAGGGTTATAATACTCAAAAAGTGGTTGGTTTTGCACTACTTTTGATTCGGTTTTCACGAACCAGTCGTGGACAGTACCTTGAGAAGGATTATAATTGATTGATACTAACTGAGAAGGTTCTTGTCTTCCGATAAGAAGTGGTGGTTTTTTATAAGTCACTTTTATTGTTTCAATTTGTTTTTCAAAGTTACTACTTTGTGATTTTAAATAAAACCATAGGGACAGGGCGATTGTGCTAAAAAGGGTTAATAATGTGGCTAATATGATAAAGATACGTTTCAAAGATTGGTCACCTCTAGATGTATTATTGTACTGATTATACTGCGTTTATAATGATTGCGCCACAGAAAAAAGAGGCTACAACAAATTAATTGTTTTAGCCTCTCATTATTAAGTTCACCGAACCATTGCTATTATTGCAGGTAGCACGACATAATCATTTTAAACTAAAATAATTACTATCCTTCATCTTAAGCTGTTATGACTTAAAATAATCTTAAAAGTACTATGCCAATCATCATGGCGATGATTCCTACGACTTTTCGTTTCGTAATTTTATTCACATATGTGCCTAATAATCCAAAGTGATCAATAATTATGCCCATTAACATCTGACCTAACATCACAATAATTGTTGTTAAGGCAGCACCGAGATGTGGCATCAATATAATATTAGTAGTGACAAAAATCACGCCAAGAATACCACCAATGAAATAAATAGGTTTTAATTTACCTTTGTGTTGATTGTACGCCGTCATTTTAAGCGTTCTATTAAAGACCAAAGTCAAAATGAATAATGTTATGGTACCAATCGCAAATGAAATTAAAGATGCTAAAATCGATGAATGTATCTGTTGACCTAATGCGCTGTTAATTGCGGTCTGTATTGGTGGACAAAAACCGAATATGAAACCGATAATCAACCAAATGTATATTTGCGTATTCATGTTTTTATCTTTCGGGTTGCTACGTACATAATTCATAAGTATAATTCCGAGCATTAAAAAGAGAATGCCAAGTACTTTAAAAATAGTAAAAGGTTCAACATCTGCGCCAAACCAACCAAAAGTATCAATTGTAACGCCCATAATAATTTGACCAGCAACTGTCATTACGACGGTTAAAGAGGCACCTAATCTTGGCAACAATAATAAATTTCCTGTAAGAAAAATAACGCCTAATATACCGCCGACAAACCATATGTAACTCAATGACTGATCAGTGTAAAAGTCAGTAGTAAAGACATGTGGATTGGTTACTAAATTGATTAAGATTAAAAAGATGGTTCCAGTAGCAAAAGAAATTGTAGATGCATAGAATGAAGATTTCGTATAAAGACTTAATCTTGAATTAATCGAAGTTTGAAAAGGAACAACCATCCCAGCTACAATTCCCACTAAATATAAAAAAATCATTAAATCACGCTTTCTCTTAAGATAATTATATTATATAGGAAAGGTGTGGATTTTCCTATGCTCATTTCTATTTATCGAAGAGAAGAAAAGTATAAAATAATGTACACAATTAATGAAATATAATAAAATGCTTATGTTGATGTTATAATAAAAAGAAAATTATTAAATTGAAATTAAACATCAAGACCTATAAAAATTAGTAAGATGAATTTTTGATGGTTTAAAAATATATAGAAGTGGTGACAATTTACATTGAAACAACTTTCAATCATACGCTTATTAGATGAAGAGACTTTTTTTATAGGTGCGGGAAGTAATGAAGGTATTCAAAAAGAACAATTTATTGAAGTATTAAATCCTAGAAAATCATATAAAAATCTTGCTCAAGTGACAGAAGTTTTTGGTCAGTACGCAATGTGTAAAAAATTAGGGAAAAGTAAAATTTTT
Organism: Staphylococcus ureilyticus; assembly: GCF_002902235.1. GTDB lineage: Bacteria > Bacillota > Bacilli > Staphylococcales > Staphylococcaceae > Staphylococcus > Staphylococcus ureilyticus. The sequence goes on along the minus strand of NZ_PPRL01000052.1, from coordinate 16,756 downwards.
TTCGGTGATACTGTTAGACTAAGACCGCTTAGAAACAAAAGGAATCATCGATAATATAGTATATGTGGCAAACAGCGAATACAATTTGATTCGTTGTTTTGTCACTTTTTTTATTTAAAACAAACGAGCAGCCTCATGTATAGATACATAGGGCTGCTGTTATTGCTTGTGTAATTTGCTTTCATCAACTTTTTGTGACTATTCTACTTCACTAGAAAATTGTATATGTTTCAAAAATAATTGATTTAGTTTTCAAAAATTAATTTTGTAGATTTATCTATGATTTGTGCAGCGCGTACTGTTGTAGGGATTCCCGCCTTGGGGCGTAAGATATCTAGAGCAATTAATTTATTCATCCCATCTTTAACCGTACTTTCATTGATGAAATGCTCTATTTTGGGTAATTGTAATTTAATGTCTTTGTTAACAGCATCATTGAATATAAGTTCTAACGTTTGACTCATAGTATTTAACCTCCTTAATTAACTGTTTCAGTTTTGATGATTTCTACTGTTTCAAATTTTTCGCCAGTGATTTGTTCGATAATAGATTTAAAACTTTTAATTTGTTCCGTTGTTGCTTGCGTATTCAGATTTGCGAAGTGACGTTTAAACTGTGTGGCTTTTCCATCTTTGTCATATGTTAGACGCGACATAGTGACGGCTAAGTGACTGATTTGATTCATTTGTCCAACCTCCTTTCACTATATATATCGTTGTTTAAGTTTAAATAGGTTAAAAAAATTTGAAAAAATTAGACAAAATACTTTCATGTGACAAAAACATGCTATATCATTAAATATGCAACATTAATTAATTCAGAGGTGAATTTATGAATCAAGTAGATCCTATTAGGAATACTAGTGAGATAAAAGCGATGTATGAGGTTTTAAAAGCCAAATCCATGCGTGATTATCTATTGTTTAAGTTTGCAATACATACTGGTGTGAAACTTTCCTCATTATTAAATTTAAATGTAAGTGATGTAAAAATAGAGGACGATGATATCAAACACTATTGGGTAGAGATGCATGCACCTAAAATTCAAATTAGGTTACCAGAGACTTTGAGAAATGAATTAATGACATATATATCAGAACAACAATTGAAGAATGATGAGTTATTATTTCAGTCTAATAGGACATTGAAAGGTCTATCGCGACAGCAAGCTTATCGCATTATTCATCTTGCTGCAGAAGATTTAGGGATGTTACATATTGGTTTGACGACGTTGCGTAAAACATTTGCATATCATGCTTATCAATCGGGTATTTCAATATCGATTATTCAAAAGTACTTAGGACATCAAACAACTTTTGAAACGATGAAGTTTATAGGTATTTCTACAAAAGCTAGCAAAACAACGATTGCTTTAAATTTGTAAATTATAGTTAAAGGGGGTATAGGATGAGTTTAGTTTATTTAATGAGTGCTATTGTTTTAATTATGATGGTACTTTTGCTCACAATGACGAAACGAAGTTTTCATAAATTTGCTGGGCCAATCGCTTTAATAGCTCCGATCATTTCTTCTATTTACTTTCTATGGCAATTGCCACAAGTAATGAAAGGGCAATTTGTAGCAATTAAAATCCCTTGGCTTACATTATTGGATATTAATATAGATTTTAGATTAGATGGATTAAGTTTATTTTTTAGTTTGTTAATATCACTCATTGGTCTAGCAGTATTTTATTATGCTACACAATACTTATCAAAAGAACATGATCATTTACCACGTTTTTATATATATATCTTGTTATTTATGTTCAGCATGCTGGGTATTGTTACAGCAAATAATACAATTTTGATGTATGTATTTTGGGAATTGACGAGTGTATCATCTTTCTTACTCATTGCCTATTGGTACGGGAAAGGTGCAAGTCAATTTGGCGCTATCCAATCATTTATGATTACAGTTTTTGGTGGTCTTGCACTATTAACAGGTTTTATCATGATTTATATTGTTACGGGTACAAATTCTATTACATCGATAATGGCACAAAGTGATAAAATAGCGGATAGTCAGTTGTTTATACCGATTATTATCTTGTTGCTTTTAGGTGCATTTACGAAATCAGCACAATTCCCGTTCCATATTTGGTTGCCAAAAGCTATGGAAGCACCGACACCCGTGAGTGCTTATCTACACTCTGCCACAATGGTAAAAGCAGGTATATTTTTACTATTTAGATTCACACCTGTTTTAGGGCTAAGTGACTTTTATATTTATTGTGTTACTTTTGTTGGTTTGATAACGATGATTTTTGGGGCAGTTAATGCTACGCGACAATATGATTTAAAAGGTATTTTAGCTTATTCTACAATCAGTCAACTAGGTATGATTGTTTCTATGGTCGGTCTCGGTGGTGGCTTTGCACAACATACGACAGGTGAACTGTCTAAAGTATATAGCCTTATTCTCTTCGCTGGACTTTTCCATTTAATGAATCACGCATTATTCAAAGGTGCCTTGTTTATGGGTGTCGGCATCATTGATCATGAAACTGGTACAAGGGATATACGTCGATTATCTGGATTAAGAAAAGTACTGCCAATTACGCATGTAGTTATGTTACTTTCAGCTTTATCTATGGCTGGTATTCCATTTCTTAATGGCTTTTTAAGTAAAGAAATGTTTTTTGATGGTTTAGTAAGTTCATATCAATTACCACAATTTAATATCATTTTAACAATTATTATTGCAGTAATAGGCGTGGTTGCTAGTATTTTCACGCTCATTTATGCAGTTTACATGATTAAGGAAGTTTTTTGGGGAGACATTAAACATAATGATTCACCAGTACAAAATCCTCATGAACCATTTCTATTTACGCTACCTTCTGCAATTATGATGATTTTGTTGCCGATAGTGTTTTTTGTGCCAAATTTATTTGGACATCATATTATTTTACCGGCATTACGAAGTATCACAATTGGAGAAAAAGTAGATGCTGTTGCACCACATATTTCACAATGGCACGGATTTAATTTACCGCTATTGTTAAGTTTTATTGTTATTGTTGTAGGTTTTATAGCGGCGCTTAAAATTGATTGGAAAAAACAATCTGAAAAAATTAGAGTCAAATCTATAACAGATGTTTATTTAGACTCATATAAGCAATTTGAAAATTATTCAGGGTACAGTATTCGTACATTGATGAATAACCGTTTGAATCATTATATTATATTAACGTTAGCTGTTTTCATTATAGTTGTTGTTTATGGCATCATCCAAGCTGGTTTTCCTGACGTTAAACAGATACATGTCAGTGAATTCGGGCCGTTAGAAATCATCACGTTAATTGTTGTTTTTATTTTAGGTATTGCTTTAACGTTTATTCGTCAACGTTTAACGATGGTAATATTAAACGGTATTATTGGTTATTGTGTAACGATATTCTTCATTTTAATGAAAGCACCAGACTTAGCATTGACACAATTAGTGGTAGAAACAATAACTACAATATTGTTTATTGTTAGTTTTTCACGCTTACCCAACGTACCACGCTCAAAAGTTCATAAGAAACGAGAAGCTGTTAAAATTATCGTTTCATTGATGATGGCAGTTACTGTAGTCACACTTGTCTTCATTGCACAACAGGGTGAAACGATGCCAACGATTTCAACTTTTTATCATGATGCATATAAACTGGCAGGCGGTAAAAATATTGTAAATGCGATTCTTGGTGATTTTCGTGCTATGGATACTTTATTTGAAGGTATGGTATTAATCATCGCTGGATTGGGTATCTATACATTACTTAACTTTAAAGAACGGAGGGGTCAAGATGAAAGAGAATGATGTAGTCTTACGAACAATTACTAAAATTGTTGTATTTATATTGTTAACGTTCGGGTTCTACTTATTTTTAGCAGGACATAATAATCCTGGTGGTGGATTTATCGGTGGACTTGTATTCAGTTCTGCATTTTTACTTATGTTCTTGGCCTTCGACGTTAAACAAGTATTAGTCGCCTTACCACTTGATTTTAGGATATTAATGATTATCGGTTCATTAGTATCATTTGCTACTGCTGTGATACCAATGTTTTTTGGTAAACCGTTCCTTTACCAAACCGATGCATATGTCCAATTGCCGATATTAGGTGAAGTACATTTAACGACTGTGACACTTTTTGAAGCGGGTATTGTATTAGCGGTCGTAGGCGTTGTTGTAACAGTGATGCTATCCATAAGTGGTGGTCGCTCATGAATTTGATATTGTTAATGGTGATTGGCTTTTTAATATTTATAGGAACGTATATGATATTATCAGTCAATTTAATCCGTATCGTCATAGGTATTTCAATTTATACACACGCAGGAAATTTAATTATCATGAGCATGGGACGCTATGGTAAGAATATGGTAGAACCGCTTATTGGTGAAGGGAGTAAAAACTTCGTAGATCCGTTATTGCAAGCTATTGTATTGACTGCTATTGTGATAGGTTTTGCTATGACTGCATTTTTACTTGTACTCGTATATAGAACGTATCGAGTAACTAAAGAAGATGAAATTGATGTGTTAAGAGGTGATGACGATAATGATGAGTAATTTGTTAATTCTGCCATTACTTCTTCCAGCAATTTGTGCACTTGTACTCGTATTTATCCGTACACATAGCAGATTATCAAGAATTTTTTCAATCGGCACAATGTCTATTACGACAATCATATCTTTATTGTTGTTGATTTACGTTATGCAACATAAGCCAATTGCTTTAGATTTTGGTGGTTGGAAAGCGCCTTATGGTATTCAATTTGTTGGTGACTCATTGAGTTTACTCATGGTCACGACATCTAGTTTTGTCGTGACGTTAATTATGGCGTATGGTTTTGGTAGCAGAGAAAAAAGAGCAATTCGCTATTACTTACCGAGTTTTATTCTGTTTTTAACAGTAGGCGTTATTGGTTCATTTTTAACTGCTGATTTATTTAATATATATGTTATGTTTGAAGTAATGTTGCTCGCGTCGTTTGTGTTAATTACGTTAGGACAATCAGTAGAACAATTACGTGCAGCGATTATTTACGTTGTACTTAATATTTTAGGTTCTTGGTTATTATTATTAGGTATCGGCTTACTATATAAACTTACTGGCACCTTAAACTTTGCTTTAGTAGCGCAAAGATTAACTGAGATGCAGGGTGAAAGTTCAGTAGTAATTATTTCAATGGTATTTTTAATTGCATTTGGTGCAAAAGCTGCGCTTGTATTATTCATGTGGCTTCCAAAAGCATATGCTGTTTTAAATACTGAATTAGCAGCATTATTTGCGGCATTAATGACAAAAGTCGGCGCTTATGCCTTGATTCGTTTTTTCACATTGTTATTTGATGATTATAGTGGTATTACACATCCACTATTGGTTGTCTTGTCTTGTATCACGATGTTGATTGGCGCATTTGGTGTCTTAGCTTATCGAGATATTAAAAAAATTGCGGCATATCAAGTGATTCTTTCTATAGGTTTTATTATTTTAGGTCTAGGTTCAAATACAATTTCAGGTGTCAATGGTGCTATTTTTTATCTAACAAATGACATTGTTGTGAAAACTTTACTATTCTTTATTATTGGTAGCTTAGTATATATTACTGGTTATCGACAATATAAAAATTTATATGGTTTAGCTAAAAGAGAACCATTCTTCGGTGTGGCATTTGTGGTAATGATTTTGGCCATTGGCGGTGTTCCTCCATTTAGCGGTTTCCCAGGAAAAGTGTTTATTTTTAAAGGTGCTGTTGAAAATGGTAATTATATAGGCTTAACTTTGATGATTTTAACTAGCCTGATTGGTATGTTTAGCTTGTTTAGAATTTTCTTCACAATGTATTTAGGTAATGCTGATAAAGGTGAACATATAGACTTCAAACCAATTCCTAAATATCGTAAAGGTTTGATTGGTATCCTTGTAGCCGCAATTATTGGTATGGGGCTGGCAGCTCCACTGATTTTCAAAGTAACTGACAATGCTACCCATTTAAACATGGATGATGGATTATATGAAAAAATGGTCAATCCTCATTTAGTGAAGGAGGAGAAATAATGAGACAAGTCTTACTTAATATGGTCATTGCATTTTTATGGGTGTTATTTCAAGATGAAGAATCATTTAAAGCTTCTACCTTCTTCTCAGGTTATCTTATTGGTTTAGTCGTTATTTATATCCTACATCGTTTTTTTGGCCAACAATTTTATTTGAAAAAGGTTTGGGTAGCATTTAAATTTTTAACGGTATACTTATATCAGTTAATTACATCAAGTATGACAACAATCAACTACATTTTATTTAAAACGAAAGACTTAAATCCTGGTTTAGTTAGGTATGAAACGACTTTAGAAACTGATTGGGAAGTTTCATTTTTGACTATTCTAATTATCATTACACCGGGTTCAACGGTTATTAGAATTTCAAAAGAGAGAAAAAAGATTTTTATACATGCAATTGATATCTCTGAAAAAGAAAAACAGAAACTGCTTAAAAGTATAAGACAATATGAAGGACTCATATTGGAGGTGGCAGAATGATCGAATCACTGATAAATTTCTTTATTACAAGTTCAATTATTTTATTTGGGATAGCACTTATCTTAACGTTGTTTCGGTTAGTAAAAGGACCGACGACAGCTGATAGGGTGGTTGCATTTGATACTGCTAGTGCTATATTAATGTCAACTGTCGGTGTGTTAAGTGTTGTCTTTGGTACCTTTTCTTTCTTAGATTCTATCTTATTGATTGCGATCATTTCGTTTGTAAGCACCGTTTCTATTTCAAGATTTATAGAAGGGGGGCATGTCTTTAATGCAAATAACAAGCGAAATCGTTAATTTAATTGCAGCTTTTATGATGTTTTTGGGTAGTATTATCGCTTTAATTAGTGCGATCGGTCTGATTAAGTTCCAAGATGTCTTTTTAAGAAGTCATGCCTCTACGAAAAGTTCAACATTATCAGTATTGTTAACACTTGTAGGTGTTGTCATTTATTTTATTTCTTCACAAGGTTATTTAAGTGTTCGGATGATTTTGGCATTGGTATTTATCAATTTAACATCTCCAGTAGGTGGACACTTGATATCAAGAGCGGCATACCGAACGGGCGCTTATATGTACAGGAAAAGTGATGCACCTAAACAAACAAGTATCTTATTAAGCGCTTCAGAAAATGATACATTTGAACAATTGAAAAAGCGTGCTCAAATACGGGAAGAGCGTAGACGTAAAATGAATGAAAAAGATCAGGATATGTATTAAATTAAATAAATCAGTTATTTAAGCATCTATTTATTTGCTTGAAAATAACTTATTTGGAAATTATGTATTTGATTAAGCGGGTTGGAAATCAAAGTTAAGTTTGATTTCCAACCCGCTATTTCTATATATGATGTTATTTGATTGGCATCGTGGTGTTTGTAGAATAACAAAATTTTATCATTGTTGAAGTGCAATACATTTTAGCGTCTGCTAAAAAAATGATAAAATTATATATATTTGTAATTGTGTTAATGTTAAAAAGTACATATCTGATAAATATCATTGTTCATACAAACAAAGATATGAAAGAGTTTGAGACACAATATGTTCATAAATAAAACGATTGTATTTTTGTTTCAACCTCAGCAATTATGAAAGTTTAAATGTTGAAAAGAGGTGAAACCATGCAAATATTTGAAACAATACTTATATTTTTAGCTGTAGTAATCGCAAGTTCTTTAGTTCATATTTTATTACCTAAAATCCCTTTAGCTTTTATACAAATTATACTCGGTATGTTACTGTATATTACCCCAGTTCCCGTCGAATTCCATTTTGATTCAGAATTATTTATGGTTGCTCTGATAGCACCGCTATTATTTGTTGAAGGTGTAAAAGTTTCTCGTGTACATTTAAGACGTTATATCAAACCTGTTTTAATGATGGCATTAGGTCTTGTAGTAACCACAGTAATCGTAGTTGGTTTATTTGTGCATTGGATTTGGCCCGAGTTACCGTTAGCTGCTGCGTTTGCGCTAGCCGCAATCTTATGTCCAACTGATGCCGTTGCTGTTCAAGCAATTACGAATGGTAAAGTACTCCCTAAAGGTTCTATGACAATTTTAGAGGGTGAGTCATTATTAAATGATGCTGCTGGTATCATATCTTTTAAAATTGCTGTAGCTGCATTGATTACGGGTGGCTTTTCAATGGTGAATGCTGTTGAACAGTTTTTAATATCTTCTATTGGTGGATTTATTGTAGGTTTAATTATTGGCGTGGCACTTGTTAGGTTTAGAGTATCACTTTCTAGAAGAGGTATAGAAAATATAAATATGTTTACGTTTATACAACTTGTGACGCCTTTTATTACATATCTCGTTGCTGAAATGTTTCATGCGTCAGGCATTATTGCAGCTGTAGTAGCAGGCTTGGTTCATGGGTTTGAACGTGACCGTATTGCACAGGCACGTACTAGATTACAAATGAGTTATAACCATACTTGGAATATATTGGGTTATGCATTAAACGGTTTTGTTTTTTCCATTTTAGGATTTTTAGTTCCGGAACTTGTTGGCAGAATTATAGAAAATGAACCCCATAATTTTATTTTTCTAATTGTAGTCACAGTTTTAATTGCTTTAGCAATTTATTTATTTAGATTTTTATGGGTGTTTGTTTTATATCCTTATTTTTATTTACCAATTAGTCCATTCCAAAAAATACTTACGAATTATGAAGATAATACGAAAGTCACTGAGAAACCACCGAAACGTGGTATGTATGCTTTTATCATGACATTGTGTGGCGTACACGGGACAATATCTTTAGCAATTGCTTTGACATTACCTTATATGTTGGCTGATCATCATTCTTTCGTATTTAGAGATGACTTATTATTTATCGCATCCGGTATGGTCATTATGAGTTTAATTATTGCACAGGTTTTATTACCTATTGTGACACCTAATGCGGTTCAACCAAAGCAACACGGTATGAACTTTAAACAAGCACGGGTGTATATTTTAGAAAAAGTTATAGAACACTTAAATAAATTATCCTCTGAAGAATCAAGTTATTTATATGGAAATGTTATCAAAGAATACCATGACAAATTAGCATTTCTTAAAACTGTTGAGAACGAAGATGAAAATACTAAAGAGTTAGAACGATTACAAAAAATTGCTTTTGATGTTGAAAATAATACGTTGAATAGTTTGGTATCTAATGGCGATATAACAACAAATATCCTAGATAACTATATGCGCTATGCGGAACGTACTCAGGTTTATAAACAATCATCTCTCATTCAACGTATTAAAGTTGAAGTGAAAACGTTTGTCTTAAAAAGTAGAATTAAAACAAAAGTGAGAACAAATGCAGCTTCCTCATTATCAGTGATTGAAAACTTGAGAGAAATTTCTAATGTTATGAGAACAGTGCATTATCGTGTAGTCAGTCGTTTAGGTAAGGAAACAACTGAAGCAAATAAATTAGAAGTTGGTATGATTTGTGATAGTTATTTAATGAGAATAGAAAACTTAACGCCTTCTAATTTCTTTAATCCAAAAAGTGAAACTTCAATTACTAAAATTAAATTAGGTGCACTTAGAGAACAGCGTCGTGTTTTGAATGAACTTTCTGAAGATGAAGAAATTAGTGAAGTTACTGCGCTAAAATTACGTGAAGCGATTAATTATGATGAAATGATTATCGTAGATAGTTTAACAGATTAAAGCGCATAAATTAGCAAGTTTAATTCATGCTTAATTAAAAGAAGTCATGAGTTACCTCTTCTTTTCAAGTTTTAAGGGAATGAGCGACGATATCTAATTTTATTAAACAGATGTCGTCGTTTAACCCGACAACGATGCTATTAAGGATTACCTGAGCTGTTGCTCATGCATAAGCCCCACTAACCCAACAAGTTGGGAAGTGGGGCTTTAAATTTTTAGTTCATCATCTACTGTCAATATGAAATGAGGTTGGTACGCATTGATTATGTACCAGCTTCTTTTTTATATTACGTTTTGCTCATGCATAAGTCTTACTAATTCAGCCAAGCTGAAAGTAAAAAGAGGAACGCCTGAGCTGCTGCTCATGCATAAGTCTTACTAATTCAGCAAAGCTGAAAGTAAGACTAAAAAAAATCTCCATCAATGGGGGGAGGAGCCAACCATTGATGGAGTTAAGGGAGATAGATGATTTAAGGCTTGAATACCACCATACCGTACGTCATTAGGAGGGAAACGTACGGTATGGGGCTATTCACCTACAATGTAGGTTAAATAGCCTTATTTTATTCCATACTACCGTGAACAGTATTGATATTTTCTTGCATCATATTAAAATATGAATCTCCTTTAGTGCCTTTTTTACCTATAGAATCTGTATATACTTCTCCATAAATATCTAAGTTTGTTTCTTCACTTAGACTTTGCATACTTTTCTTATCTACACTCGTTTCTACAAGTAAATGTTTAAGGTTATTGTCTTGAACAAATTTTACAGCTTGCTTCATCTGTTCAGGGGTACCTTGTTTTTCGGTATTGATTTCCCAAATATAACCAGGTTTAATATCAAACTGTTTTGAGAAATATTTAAAAGCACCTTCACTTGTGATCATTGCACGTTGTTCTTTAGGTATATCATTGAATTTATCATGACTTTCTTTTTTCAAATCTTCTAACTTAGCGATATAATCTTTGGTATTACTTTGAATATCATCTTTATACTTGTCATTTTTCTTAATCAAGGCTTTGCTTATTTCTTCTACATATTTAATACCATTATCTAAACTTAACCAAGCGTGTGGATCTTGTTTTGATTCATCGCCTTCTTTAGCACCGTTTAAGTATAAAGGTTTAACATTTTTTGAAACTTTAACAACAGAACCATCTTCATATGACTTATTAGCTTGTGATAATGCGTTTTTAAACCAACCATTACCTGTTTCTAAGTTTAGCCCGTTATAAAACACAACGTCAGCATCTGTTAATGCTTTAATATCTTTTGGTTTTACTTCATATTCATGTGGATCTTGACCGATTGGGACGATACTATGAATATCTACGTTATCGCCTCCAACATTTTTGACCATGTCATAAAGGATTGAGTTTGTTGTTACAACTTTTATTTTTTCATGTGATTGAGAATTAGAATCGTTGTTTCCTTTACCACATGCACTTAAAAATAATAAAAGAATCATTGTAATTGTTAATAGTTTTTTCATTAAATTGCTCCTTTTTTTGTGAAAAATTGCATTTTATTACAAGTGAAAATAATGATATAAATGATAAACGCACATAAGACGATAGTTGCACCACTTGGAATATTATAAATATAACTAAAATACATACCGACAATTGAACTTATAACACTAATAAGACTAGAAATGATCATCATCGTATGTAATTTTTTAGCGATTAAAAATGCAGCTGAAGCAGGCGTAATCAATAAAGCGACAACTAATATAATACCTACTGTTTGTATGCTTGCTACCGTAACGAGTGAGAGCAATAGCATAACGAAATAGTGTAAAAATGTAGTGTTTAAACCACTCATTCTACTAAAAATTGGGTCGAATGTGGATATCATTAATGGTCTGTAGAAAGTTATAATTAAAATCATAACGATTAAACCAACTACGACTGTTGACCAAAAAGTAGTGTGTGTCACTGCTAATAGGTTACCGAAAAGAATATGATATAAGTCGGTGGTACTATTAATGAGACTAATTAAAATGACCCCGGTAGCTAAAAATGCTGTAAAACTAATTCCTATCGCAGCATCGGGTTTGGTCTTACTACTTTTGGTAATGAATCCGATAAAGATACTAGCAATCATACCTGTCACTAACGCTCCAACAAACATAGGAACGCCGAATAAAAATGATAATGCGACCCCAGGTAAAACTGCGTGACTCATTGCGTCTCCCATAAGGGACAGGCCTCTTAATACAATGAGGCAACCTACTGTACCACAAACGATTCCTACAACAATTGAAATAATCAATGCATTGCTTAAAAATTTGTATTCAAATAGGTGTTGAAAAAATTCCATATCGTGTTACTTCCTTTCTATTTATGCCGATTCTGACTTTTGTTGCTCTTCCTGTGTGGGGTTTAAGAAAGTTTCGTTTAAATGGTCAGGTTGCATCGCAACATGACTTTCTCCAAAGAAACGAATTGTTTTGTTTAAAAGAATAACACGATTAAAATACTTTTCTGCTTTAGATAAATCATGGTGTACAATTAAAATTAATTTCCCAGCTTCTTTAAGCTCATTTAATTGAGTCATTATGATTTGTTCACTATGGAAATCAATACCTACAAATGGTTCATCTAAAAGATAGAGTGTACTTTCTGTCATGAGTGCTCTAGCTACTAAAACTCTTTGTAATTGACCTCCACTGAGTGCAGAAATTTGTCGATTTCTTAAATCTTGTAATTCTAATGTTGATAGCAGTTGATTAAGTCTAGCTCTTGTTTTAGGGGTAACAAACCTAAACCAACCAATATCTTTATAGGCACCTGAGAGTACAACATCTTCTACCTTAATTGGAAAGTCTAAGTCAATATGTGCTTTTTGTGGGATGTATGTAACATTTTTAAGTGTTTGTTGTATAGGAATGTTATGTAAATTAGCGATACCTGTTGACTTAAATTCACCAATAATTGATTTGAGTAAGGAAGATTTTCCTGCTCCATTGGGTCCCATAATACCTATAATTTCACCTTTTACGGGAATTTCTAAATTAATGTTTTCCAAGACATGTTTATTCCCTAAAGTGAGATTTAAGTTATTAATTTCTAACATTTTTCTACCTCCTTAAATTAAATTTTAGGCTAACCTAATTTAATTTATAATATAACATTAACTTTTAGCGTGTCAAGTAGATTCGTGATACAATAAAGTGAATGACTTGAGAGGTGAAACCATGCTAACTGAAGAAAAAGAAGATTATTTAAAAGCAATTTTGACTCATAATGGCGATCATTCTTTCGTTTCAAACAAGACGTTATCCCAGTATTTAAATATCAAACCACCATCTGTAAGTGAAATGGTGAATCGTTTAGAAAAATCGGGATTTGTAGAAACGAAGCCATATAAAGGTGTGCAATTGTCAGAAGAAGGTTTGACATATACCTTAGATATCATTAAAAGACATCGATTATTAGAATTATTTTTAATTAAGATATTAGAATATAATTGGGAAGAGGTACATCAGGAAGCTGAGGTGCTAGAACACAAAGTTTCACACTTATTTGTAGAACGTTTAGACAAACTATTAGATTACCCAATCACTTGTCCGCACGGTGGTATTATCCCTAGAGACAATAAATATAAAGAGATATATACTACAAATTTATTGTCGTTTGAAGCCGGTGATATAGTGACGATAAAACGTGTGCGAGATAGAACAGAATTGTTAGTTTATTTAACAAGTAAATCTATATTGATTGGTGAACAAATAAAAATATTAGATAAAGATGATACCAATAAAGTGGTAATGGTGCAGAAAGAAGAAAAAGTGACAGTACTGAGTTATGATAATGCAGAACATATTTATGCAGAAAAATAAGAATTTGCATACTGAAGTTTTTTATATGCAACTTAGAAGGATTTAAAAAATTGAAATCGTCTAGCTAATAAGCATAAGACAAAGCTTGAAAAGGACATTGTAGTCATATTTAATAGTTAATAGTGATATTGAAAGGAAAAAAGTCTGAGTCATAAATCCTAAAAAATAGCACACAGATGATTTAATTCAATCTATCTGTGTGCTTCTTGTTATTCAATGCTGCGGCGTATTGTTGGCTCGCTTTCTTAGAGGACAGCTTCTGCCCGTCGTCTTCAGTTTGTCCTGTTGCCTCAAGCGTCTTATCAAAATACAACCTATTAAAGCCGATTTTTATATTATTTCAATGAATATTGGCTTTTTCACTTACCCAATAACTTTATTTCTTAGACTCTTTTTGAAGAGGTCTAAGGAATAAAGTAAACTCGGAATAATTGATAAACAGTAAATAAATTGGTCGCTATCCAAATGAAGCTATAGATGAAGGTTGGAACATGAGTCAATGTTTTTAAAGTGCTACCATCCCAAGTGATTTCATTTGATGAGAAAGTTAATTTGAATATTGTCCAAGATGATTGAAGAACTTCTCCTAATAAAACACCTAAGATAAAATGTTGTGTAATAGTTATAACATAAAGTATCGCTAATTGATTATCACTTTTAAATAAGCAATATAATAAAAAAATTAAAAGTAATACTATGAACATTGGTAATAGCTTTCTAGACGTTAAGCATACAAAATATATAAATATTAATAGGTAAGCAGTGATAAACAAGCTTGGATATTGATATTGCGTAGATAGAAATCCTATATATAACATCAGTGGGGGCATAACGTAACCACCGAATGTAGTGATGGACTGACCAATACTATTTTTTGATTGTGTTATGGCGTAGCCTTGTTGAGATGTTGCTAGACGCTCAGCTGGTCTTGCCACAATCACTAAGTCTCTCGCTCGTCCACCGCTCAATTTATTAAATAATATATGGCCAAACTCATGTGTTAATACAGGGATATAGTTAAAATAGATATCTAAAAATTGGTTGATAGGTTTATTTCGATAAGTATGTATGATGATATAGATTATAGCCACTAAAACAATCCAATAAAGATGTAATTGAATAGAAGAACTGAAAAACGCATTTAGCTTAGACATGAAATACCTCATTTTTAGAATACGAAAATTTAATATTTTACGAGATACCATAATAATCAAACAGATCTCACATATAATAGTATAAAGTAAGATCATCCATAAATCATTTGGACTTTTGATGTATATTATATTTTAAAGCGGTTTGACCTAGGTTTTATTAATATTGTAATATATGCGAGAGTAACAGTATTCATATTACAAGTAATGTATTATAGGGTAACGAGAAAAAGAATTGAGTTAGGAGATAACCAATTATGACAAGTGCTAATAAATTAGAAAAGGTAAACGTATTATCTGTTTTATTCGATAATGTAACGCTGACAGAAATGCGTGACCGTATAAAGCTTTTTTTTGAATCACAATCTGAAAAGAATTTATTTATTGTAACTGCTAATCCTGAAATAGTTGACTTTTCTACTGAAAATGAAGCATATCGTAAGTTAATTAACAAAGCAGACTATGTCATTCCTGATGGTACAGGTGTAGTTATGGCTTCAAAACTGCTTAAAACCCCTTTGAAAGAACGTGTTCCAGGTATAGAATTAATGGAAGCATGTTTGAAAATTGCTAATGCTAATTATCAAAAAGTCTTTTTATTAGGTGCAAAAGATGAGGTTGTCGTTCAAGCTGTGAAGAAATTAAGTGAAAAATACCCTAATATTCATTTTGATTATCACCATGGCTATTTTAATTTAGAAGATGAAACGGTATTGAAACACGTGAGTTCATTTAATCCAGATTATGTTTTCGTTGGGATGGGTTATCCTAAGCAAGAACAATGGATTGAACGTTATGATCATTATTTTAAACAGACATTACTAATGGGTGTTGGCGGATCTATTGAAGTTTTTAGCGGAACGAAAAAAAGAGCGCCCAAAATATTTCGTAAATTAAATATCGAATGGATTTATCGTTTTATCATTGATTGGAAACGGTTTGGTAGAATGAAAGCCATACCGAAGTTTGTATTTAAAGTGATTAAGCAAAAAGCAAAGCAATAAAAAATCGGCTATAGCATTGTTAAGCTATAGCCGATTTTTTACTACAATGACTTTGATATATTTAGCAAATATAAGTTTATTTTAGTTATGATTTATTTATTAAAATTGTCATGCAATTGTGCAGTCGTTATCTATGATATTTAACAGTCAATAAAATTATTTCACTTCAAATCTTGAGTTATCCAATTTACTTCTAAATGCTTTTTGTTCTTCTTTGGAATATTTTTTAAAACCGTTTAAGAATTTTTCATATTCGGGTAAAACCTCGTCTAGTTCACCGAATTTTTTTAATTTACCAGCTTCTATCCACGCGATTTTAGTACAAAATTCACGCACTTGTTTCATATTATGGCTTACGAAGAAAATAGTTTTACCTTGCTTTTTATACTCGTAAATTTTATCTAAACATTTTTGTGCAAAAGTTTGGTCTCCAACTGACAATGCTTCGTCAATGACAAGGATGTCTGGATTTGTTGTGATATTAATTGAGAAACCTAACTTGGCTCGCATACCACTAGAATATTTTTTAACAGGTTGATAAATGAATTCTCCTAATTCACTGAATTCAATAATATCAGGTGTTAAGGTTTTAATCTGTTTTCTTGTGAATCCCATGCATAACATTTTAAATTCTATGTTTTCAATACCTGTTAACTGTCCATTTAAACCAGCATTAATTGCAATCACACTAACTTCACCGTGTCGATTCACATCTCCAGCAGTAGGAGATAGGGAACCACCAATAATATTACTAAGCGTAGATTTACCTGACCCATTGATGCCTACAAGGCCTATAACATCACCTTCGTATGCTGTTAATGACAAATCATTCAGCGCATAAAATGTCTTGTTTTTATTAAAAGGGACTAAGGCATCTTTTAAACGCTCTTTATTATTGCGATAGATGCGGTATTCTTTAGTTACATGTTCAATGTTAACCGATACATTCATAATTTTACCTTCCTTATTTGCAGATAGTATATAGTATATTATATTATATATGAGTTGTTAAATTTATTAACCTATTGTAAAGTAAGTGAG
>NZ_PPRL01000051.1 GCF_002902235.1 Staphylococcus ureilyticus | reverse complement strand
CAAATAAGTATTACACTACACATATTATATCATTTTAATATTTTAAACAATGTAAATTCTGAACTTTTATTTATAAAAAAAGACAGAAATAGTTATCAATTACAGGATTGACGACTTATTTCTGTCTTTTAAGCTATTATTTTTAATTTTATCAATTCAGTTGTGCTCAACTTTTACTTAATTGAAGGCCCAATACTTAAATTGGCACTCGCTAATGCTTGCTCTAACACATCTAGTACATGAATACTATGCTCTAATTGTCTTGTTGCAAATATAATATTTTGTTCCCGAATTACTTTTTCAATTTTCACAAATTCTTCGTACATTCGATGCTTGTGTGCGTTCACCTGATAATACTGTGTACCACCAGTGTGATATTTTAATTCGAATGCATTCAACTCATTTGTAGGACCTTTAATATTGATTGTTGCTTTATCTCCTTGAATATAAGATTGATTATCAGAACTAGAATCTTTAGCCCCAATACAAACTACTTTCATCTCTTCATATTCTAATTGTAAGATACCAGAAGTATCAATATTTTTTTCAATATTTGCAAAGTATGTCACTTTATTAGGTTTACCAAATAAGCCTACTGCTAAATGAACATTGTAAACATTAATATCCATTAATGCACCGCCACCCTTACTCGGATCAAATGCGGGTTGAATAATGTCATTTTTAAAATCATCAAATCTTGAGGAATACTGTGAATAGTTGAACTGAGCAATTTTGCAATTTCCAATTTCTGGTATACTTTGCTTAAGTACATCATAATTACTTAAATACAAATTGGTAATCGCTTCAATAATAATCACCTTTTGTTGCTCTGCTAAATCTTTAAGTATGATAAGCTCCTCTGTGGTTAATGTAAAAGGTTTTTCACAAATCACATGCTTATTTTTTGCTATAGCTTTACGTGCGTAATCAAAATGAAGATGATTGGGAACAGCCAAATAAACAGTGTCTATCTTTTCATCTTCTATAAACGCTTGAAAATCTTCAAAGACTTGCTTAATATCAAATTGCTTTTGCAATTGAGCTACATTCTCAGGATTACGTCCAGTAGTCACTATGCTTTGTATATGAATTTCTGGTATCTCTGACATCACTGGCAATGCTTCTTTTACAATTTTTCCGGCTCCAACTATACCTATATTCATAAATTTCCCCTTTTTTATTATAAAAATTTATTGTCTATAATGAAATATCTACAATTTTTGAATCATAAAATTAAATCATCTATAACGATATTAATGGCTGTGACATTTACCTATCCAACCTTATAAAACATAATACGTCACAGTTTATTTGTTCATTTCATCATCTTTTCTATCATTACATTTGAATGTTTCACGACAATTTTATATGTTTAGCTAACAACTCTTTAATCCTTTTTTTGTGCTATTTCCCAAGAAATAACTGCTCGTATATAAGTCATGTACTGCTACATTGCTTTCAGCTAATGTGTCCTTTTAGTATTAACTTAAAATTAAATCAACAAGTTCTTCTGCTGACGTTTTACCGAAATAGTAAGGGATATCCATTTTACTTAAAGCTTCAAACAAATCTGCTTTAACAACTCGAACACCGATAAGTTGCTTTTCAACTTTTCTAATATCACCTTGACCAAAAAAATCACCATAAATACGACATGCCTTGATACGACCATGTTCAACAGCTAGTGTAATATCAATGGTACCTGCCGCTAATTTCGCATCTCTATTATATTCATAGCGCGGGGAACGTCCATAGTTCCATTCCCAATTCTTATATTTATTTGTCACCATTTCATCTATCGCACGCCAGTCCGCTTCACTTAATTCATAACGTTTAACGTCATTGATATCGTCTAAGCCCAATAATTGTTTAATCATTAAGTCTTTAAACTCATGTATTGTAATATTTTGATATTCATTTGCTAAATGTTCGCGAATAGCTCCAACTCTCGATCTAACAGATTTAATTCCTTTAGATTCAATTTTTTTACGATTCGGCTTTAAAACTTTAATCATTGCTTCGTAATCAACATCTAATAAAAGTGAGTAACCTCCATAGATACGTCCATTGATTAAAGTCATAGCAGCGCCAGAAATTTTCTTTCCATTAATCTCTAAATCATTACGTCCACTTTGAATGACTTCGGTAGCACCTAAATTATGTAACGCCTTAATTGCTGGCTCATAAAACTTTTGAAAATCACCATATATCGAATGATCATTCTGTAAAAGACAGCACATATTCACAGCACCACGATCCACATAAACTGCGCCACCTCCTGTTTCACGACGCATCACTTGTATACCATGTTCATCTACATAATCTTGGTTAATCTCTACGGCTGTGTTTTGAAAACGACCTATTTCCACTTTTGGATCACAATAATAAGGTAATAAAATATCATCATCTAAAAATATATTTTGACTAACATAGACTTGCATTGCAGTATTAACTGCACCATCTGTTATATATTCACCGTTACGAATCGGTTCAATTAAATACATAGTTTTCTCCTACTTTGTTAATTTATTATTTGCTTCTAAAATTAATGTCGAAATATCGTCCGTTAAATGTATCGTTCTTTCGCGTATGTTTTGAGGAATTCTATATGCTTTTTTATTTAATGTCATAAATAATGCATCAGGATTTTGCCTTGTCATACGTTGAAAAGGATGCTTCACAAATTGCGGTGTAGTATAGCCAATACCAATTTCTAAATATAAGACTTTGCCTGTCTTATGATTTTCAAGAAACTGATTGTAACGAGATAATTGTGCCTCAAAATCTGCATCTTCTACCATACCGACTTGTGCTTTTCGCTTATTAATTTCCATAGGTGCATCACACTTAGGGCAGTGTGGCACGAGTTCACGCGGTACTTCCATATTTGATTGCGCTTGAATCATTTGACGGATTGCCTCATCGTCTCGGTAGGTTTGGGGATGACAATGTTGACTACACTGCCATAGGATATATTCTCCTTGGATATGAAACACTTTGTCCAAATCATATCCTGCTACTGCAAACGCATTATCTGCATTAGTAGTAATAATATGATGCGCTTTGTTTTTTAGTATTTCTTTTAGCGCAACATAAGATGCACCTACTGGTTGATCTAAATAATTCAATGCAACAAATCTACTTTGAAATGCCCAGTATTCTTGCCAACTCTCAAATGTATGCAGACTTGCTTGTAACATATCAAAAAATCCGTATTTTTCTATGAAATCCGGAAAATTTTGAGTAAATCTTTTTCCTATATACGTAAACCCATCTGATGCAGACATACCTGCCCCTATGCCAACAACTATTGCATCCGCTTCATCTATAGCTTGTGCTAATACGTCAGATTGGCAACTTTGATTTGCTGACATGACACGCCATGTTGGTTCAGTCATAACGTTTTAGCTCCTCCTTGTATAATTGTGCATCGGTATCAGTGAACACATTAAAAACTATCTTTATATCATCCAAATGATACTCTTTTTTATAATTTAATACGGTGTTAATGGCTATTTTTGCAGCTTCTGCTTGTGGGAAGCCAAACACACCTGTAGAAATACAGCAAAACGCTATACTTTTTAGTGAATGTTGTTTTGCAATTTCTAAACAACTTCGATATGCGCGCGCCAACAAATCTTTATTCATCTCAGATACTGGCAATTTGCGAACTTGCGGCCCTACTGTATGAATTACATATTGGGCTGGCAAATTATATCCTGATGTTATTTTAGCTTTTCCTATACCTTCTTTTTTCCCTTGTGCTTCCATGATTTCATGACATGCCAAACGTAGCTGTACCCCGGCTTTAGTATGAATGATGTTATCAATACAATTATGATTGGCTTCAAAACAACCTAGTAATTGACTGTTTGCTGCATTCACAATCCCATCTACTTTGAGTTGAGTGATATCTCCTTGCCATAAAAATACATCGTCACCAATCATTGGCGACAATGTATCAATATGCGTAACATGTTGACGATTCATCGCTTGTAAATATGCATCTTGCACGTCTAAATAAGTGTCAGCAATGGGTTGGGGTGCTCTTACATTTGTTAGCCCTCTATACATTTCCCAACGCGTTGTTTCATCTTCTGGCAAATTTAAAGTTGCTTCACCGTGTGCTTCACGCCATAAATATTCAATTAAATAAGCTAAGCGTTCTTGTTGTTGCATATATTATGCCTCTGGTAGAGCGTTAAATGCTGCTTCATCAACATTTTCTAATTTAACTAACCAGTTCTCTTCAGGTTTTTCTGAATTCAAAATTGTTGGTTCATCTTCTGCTTTTGTATTTCGTTCTACAATTGTACCAGCTAATGGAGATTGAACATCTAAGACTGTTTTAGAAGCTTCAATACTTACGATTTCATCATCTACTTTTACTTCATCGTCCCCTATAAATTCCACGTAACCAACGGTACCTATATCGTCTTGTAACTCTGGTGTCATACTATAAACATATTGTGCTCCTACTTTTTCTACCCATAAATAATTCGCTAATTTTTTCATCATGAATACTTCCCTTCATTAATATTTTATAAATATATTTCTGCAAGCAATTCAACAGCTCGACAACGTGCTTCAATACTCGGTATCAAAGGTACCACCATGACTTCATCTGCATTAAAATCTTGAATCATACGATCGATTTGTGGCTTCGCACTTTCTTTTGTACCTACAATGATACGTGCACGACTTTGAGCGATTTGTCGCTCATCTTTCTCTGTACAATGATAAGATCGTGCTGTTTCAGGAGAGGGCATACGCTCAAACTCAGCAAATTGTTCCTTGCCTAATAACCATATATCTAAACTTTGGGCTAAAGTTTCCGCTTCTTCTGCTGAATCAGCCAATGCAATAAAGACAGTAATCATCACAGATGGCACCATATTTAATGACGATGGTTGAAATGCGTCTCTATACATTTTCACACTATCTTTTGCTTTATCTATTGCTTTCGCATTAGGTAATAGAAAAGTACCTAATGTGTACCCCATACCTTGAGCACCTGCCTTTTTAGCTGATGCTACACTGGTACTGAGCAACCACATACTTGGAATAAATGTCGTACTTGGTTGTGCTACAACGCGATGATGCCGTTGCTGCGTCTGTTGCTCTGTTAAATAATGTCTCACATCTTCAATAGACTGCCCGTAGTCTAAAAAATGTGATTTTGTTTCATTCATCGCTGCTTTCACTTGAGCAGTACCTGCATTATTGCCTATACCTAAATCGACACGTTCAGGATGAAGTGCTGCTAACATACGAAAGTTTTCGGCAACTTTATACGGGCTATAATGAGGTAACATCACCCCACCAGACCCCAGAGCAATGTTCTGTGTTTTATTCAGTATTTGCATCATTAATAATTCAGGACTACTACATGCAAATGCTGGTACATTATGATGTTCTGTTAGCCAAAATCGTTTATAGCCGAGTTTGTCAGCTAATTGTGCTAAATGAACAGTATCTTGTAAAGCTTCTTCGGCAGATTTGCCTTCATCAATCACAGCGTAATCTAACACATTAAATTGAACCACGTGAACTACCACCTCCACCAATCATACATCATACAATATGCTTTGTTAACGATTGCACTTAAAGCGAGTATATTTGAGTATCTTATAACTTTCAGTTAAGATAAATGCAACGCAGTACCACAATACACTTTGCATCATTCAACATACGTCCACTTTAAATTGTCTACACCTTATAGGATAACGGATATAGAGAATTTTTGTTAGATTTTGCTTAAAAATTTTTTTACTTTTCCTAGTTTTGACCCTTTTATATTTAAGTGTTACTTTAAAATTAATAATAACAACGAAGATAGAGGTTATAATTATGAATATGAATTACAATACTTTATTAAAGCCACTCACTTTGCCAAATGGTATTGTCTTAAACAACCGTTTTGTTTTATCTCCAATGACAACTAATTCTTCTACACAGGACGGACATATCACAGAGGCAGATATTAACTATGCACGACGTCGTGCACATTCAGCACCACTTCAAGTCACTGGCGCCGCTTATATTGAACCTTATGGACAATTATTTGAATATGGTTTTAGCATTACTGATGATAGTTGTATTCCTGGCTTAACTACTTTAGCCAATGCCATGAAACAAGACGGAAACAAAGCAATACTACAACTTACGCATGCTGGTCGTTTTTCAAATCAAGCAATTTTAAACTTTGGTCAGGTTTACGGACCAAGTGCAATGACCTTAAATTCACCAATTAAGCATGAAGTTTTATCTATGACTACAGACAAAATCAAATCCGTAATACAACAATACGCAGATGCAACCTCACGCGCAATAAAAGCTGGATTTGATGGTGTTGAAATTTCAGCTGCACAACGCCTATTAATTCAAACATTTTTCTCAACTTTCTCAAATTTAAGGACTGATGCATACGGAAGTCAAAATTTAGAGAATAGATCACGCTTTGAATTAGAAATATTAAAAGCTGTTCAGAATGTTATTGATCAAGAAGCACCCCCACAATTTATTTTAGGTTACCGTGCCACGCCCGAAGAAACACGAGGTAGTAATGTAGGTTACACTGTTGATGAGTTTAACCGTCACTTAGACTGGGTGCTAGAAACTGCCAATATTCAATATTTAGCGATTGCAAGTTGGGGACGTCAAATCTATCAAAACAAAGTACGTTCTGAAGGAAAATATAACGGAGAATATGTCAATGCAGTCGTTTATCAATATCTTAACGGACGCATTCCGCTCATTGCTAGTGGTGGGATTAATTCTCCAGATAGCGCTTTAGACGCCCTACAAAATGCAGATATGGTGGGCATGTCATCACCATTTGTAACTGAACCAGACTTTGTTACCAAATTAAAAGAACAAAGACCAGAAGACATTGATTTGCATATAACCTTGGAAGATATAGATGAATTGGCAATTCCTTATGCTGCTTTTAAAGATATTGTAAAAATGATGGATTACGGTGAAGGATTAAAGAAAGAAACTCGAGATGAATTGCGTAAACTTGAAACAAATTATGATGCAGTAAATTATAAGGAAGTAGATCATGAAAATGAGACTTAAAACTACTACGATATAAGAATCATGATTCTTAAAGCATATGTATCGTTTTAAAAAAGCAGCCGCGAAAATTAGAGTTCTAATTTTCGCGGCTGCTTTTTATCATCATTTTCACAAAATTTATAGAAAAACACTTAATATAAGCCTTTTAATTCATTACTTGTATCGATAAATATATTTTTAACTTGTTGATAATTACTCAATGCTTCTTTATACGTTTCACGACCAATACCTGATTTTTTATAACCACCAAATGGTGCACCTTCTGGCACTTGGTTATACGTATTTATCCAAATTCTTCCTGTTCTGACTGCTTTAGCAATATTCAGTGCGCGTGTAATATCTTGTGAGAATACGCCACCCGCTAAGCCATAGTCAGAATCATTAGCAATTTTAATCGCTTCTTGATCATCTTTTACTTTGATTACTGTTAAAACAGGACCGAAGATTTCTTCTTGGGCCAACTTATTATTATTATCGCTAACCGCAATAAGTGTTGGTTCTATAAAGTAACCTTTATCTAATCCATTTTCGACAATACGTTTACCTCCAGTTAGTACCTCAGCATTGGATTGTTCAGCATAATCGATATAAGACAATATTTTATTCATCTGCTCATCGCTCGTTTGGCTACCCATTTGCGTGTGCGCATCTAATGGATCTCCAACCTTAATATTTGAAAATGCCTCTTTTAATCTAGAAATTAACGCGTCGTATATACCTTCTTGGACTAATAAACGTGAGCCTGCACTACATACTTCACCTTGATTAAATAATATACCGAGTTGGATACCTTCAACAGCTAAGTCTAAATTTGCATCATCTAGAATAATATTTGCACTTTTACCACCAAGTTCTAAAGTAGCAGGGACAATACGTTTTGCACCTGCATCAGCAACTTGATAGCCGACATCTGTTGAACCTGTAAATGATAATTTATCTACACCTTCATGATTAAAAATAGCATTACCTGATTCTGAACCTTTACCAGTTACGATATTAACCACACCTTGTGGCAATACTTCTTGAAAAATCTTACCTGCTTCTAATAAGCTTAACGGCGTTGAAGATGATGGTTGAATAACAATTGTATTCCCTGCCGCAATGGCTGGTGCAATTTTCCATGCTGCTAAGAGCATTGGGAAATTCCAAGCTACTACAGCACCTACAACGCCAATAGGTTCATGCCGTACGATACTCATAGTATCTTTATCAATATCATTCACTGAACCTTCATGTGTTTCAATAACACTTGCAAAATAGTTAAAATGTCTTGCAGCGTACGGTATATCAATTGTTGAGGTTTCACGGATCGGTTTACCATTATTCAACGTTTCCACTGTTGCAAGCTTATCTTTATTTGCCATCAATTTTTCACTAATTTTTCTTAATAAATCCGCACGCTCCGTTTTAGAAGTTAAACTCCATGATTCAAAGGCGCTTTGAGCTGATGATACAGCTTTGTCGATATCCGTTTCGTCAGCTTTGGAAATATTTGAGAGTATCTCCCCTGTGGCTGGGTTAACAACTTCTAATGTTTCTCCACTATTACTTTTTACAAATTCACCATCAATTAACAATCCGTAATTCTCATCAACATAATCTTTTATATTTACTGTCATGACAATCTCTCCTTTGCTTTGACGTTATTGATAATAACTTTATTTAAGTCAATAGTTAACCTAACTTCTCAATTTCATTGTAAACGAATATCACTGTTTTTTAAAAAATTCCAATCATCACCCATTTTGTTGGGCAAAAGCCTTACCTATAGCATCTAATTTTTCTGGTGCATCATGTACATCCATGTGAACTTCTACAAAATGCATTATGTTAGGGTTTTGATTAATTTCGTCTAATGCCGTTGCCAACGTATTACTTGTTGTAACATCATGTATTTGAACGTCTGTTTCCTTCATACCAAACACGAACGGTAACTGCTTGTAGTTCCACATTTTAATATCGTTGTATGGTGCAGTTTCACCGTGAATTTTACGTTCCACTGTATATCCATCGTTATTGATGACAAAAATAACTGGTTTTAATGCCTCACGTATGATTGTTGATAATGCTTGAACAGTTAGTTGAAGTGAACCATCACCAATCAACAGCACGTTTCTACGTTGTTTGTCCGCAATTTGTGTTCCTAAAGTCGCAGGTAAAGTATAACCGATTGATCCCCATAATGGTTGTCCTATAAATGTATTATCTTTAGAGAATAGTAAATCATAAGCACCAAAGAATGACGTGCCTTGTTCAGCAAGTATAACGTCTTGAGGCTGAATAAATTGCTGCATTAATTTGAAATATGTTGACTGTTTTAATGGTTCATCACTTAATTCAACTGTTTCGTTAGTTACTTGATAACGTGGATAATTCACGTCAGCTGTATAATCAATATTCAACAAACTATCTAGTAAATCTACGAGTTTTACTTCTTCATCACGTAATTCGTCAACTTTAAAATAATGATGATTCATCATGATTACATTTTCTAAATTAAATCCATAAGAAAATCCAGCAGTAGCAGAATCTGTAAGTTTTGCTCCGATATTTAAAATGACATCACTTTGATCTACATAAGCTTTAATTTGTTCATCTGCAATCTTTCCATCATAAATACCCATATAATATAGATTCTCTTCATTGAAAGCCCCTTTACCTAAGGACAATTGAGCAACTGGTATATGTGTTTGGTTAACAAATTGTTCTAGTTTATCATGCAACGCAAAACTATTGATTTCATGTCCAGCTATAATTAAAGGTTGCTTTGCATTTTTTAATTTGTTTTCTATTATTTCTATATAACTGTCAACATCTTGTTTGGCTGGTGCAGTATATTGGTATGGTGTTTCTACTTCAATATCTACAGCAGCTACATCTATAGGTAAATGTATATGAACGGGACGTTTTTCATTAATTGCTGCATTGATTAATCGAGGAATTTCAGTCTGTGCATTTTCTGGAGTGATATATCCTTGTGCTGTTGTGATATGTTTGTACATTTTGCGATAATCATCAAATGTGCCTTCACCTAATGAATGATGTACATATTTACCAGCACGTTCAACTTCACGTGTTGGTGCGCCTGTGATTGCTATGACTGGTACACGTTCTGCATATGCACCTGCAATACCGTTAACCGCACTTAGCTCTCCCACACCAAATGTTGTTACCATTGCACTAATGCCTTTGATTCTTGCATAACCATCTGCTGCGTAACTTGCGTTAAGTTCATTTGTGTTACCAATCCATTCCATATCTTCTCGATTGATAATATCGTCTAAGAATGTAAGATTAAAGTCACCAGGTACACCAAATACTTTATCAACACCAACTGAGCGAATTGCATCCATTAAATATTGTCCTACTCTTTTTTGCATACATCATTTCTCCTTTAATGTGTTTCGTTTTCATTACACATTAAATATAACTTGTTAAATAAATTAGGTCAAGTTTATTGACTTATTTACATAACCAAACAAAGAGGCTTTTTCTAACATCTAGAAAACAAGCCTCTGATATAAACGATTGTATTAAGTAGGTACAATTTTGCTATTCTATTGACATACACATACTTTAAAAATTATTCTTCTCATCTTTCAAATATTTTACTGATTGGAATCCTTCTCTATATGAAGCAAATTCTTCCATAATCGCATACCAATCATTGCCAACTTTTCCTTGAATATCTTTAAACATATCATTTTGTGCTTTATTTAATTTACGCACTAAGTTGCGGCCTTTTTCTGTTGGATATAACGTTTTAATACGTTTATCTTCTGGTGCCTGTTTTTCTACAATGAATGCTTCATCTCTTAGTTTTTTTAAAGTTGCATGGCTACCTTGCTTAGAAATTTCTAACTTTTTCAATAAATCTTTAATCGAGATGCCAGGGACTTTTTCAATAAAAAATAAAAATCTATGGTGTTGACGATTCAAACCATAATCTTTAATGATTTCATCCGCTGTCGTAATAAATGTTTTATATGCGAAGTAAAATAGCAAATTTTCATAGTCATTATTTTTTATTTCCATAAGTCACTGTCCTTTTAAAATTTTTGGGGAACCTTTAACTCAAAACTTTAATAAAACGTTGAACACCATCTTTGGCAGTTTGAGGCGCACAAGCTACATTCATTCTTAAAAAGCCTCTGCCTTCTTCACCATACTTTGTACCAGGTTCAAGCGCAACTTTGCCTTGTTCTAGTAACTTTCTCATCATTTCTTCTTCAGTTAAACCCGTTTCTCTATAGTCAATCCATAACAAATAGGTTGCTTGAGGCTTTTTAATTTTTATTTGTGGGATGGCTTTAGTAATTTCTGAAATAGCATAATCCATATTTGAAGACACAATATCTATGAGTTCATCAAGCCAATCTTCCCCATGAGTATAGGCAGATTCTAGTGCAGCTGCACCAAATGGACTAATACGGTTAACGCCTAAACCATGTGCCGCAAAATTTGACTCTAATGCTTGTCTAATATCTTTATTGGGTGAAATAATCAAAGCAGCATGAATACCTGCTAGATTAAATGTTTTTGTAGGTGCAGTGCACGTAATGATTTTTTGTGCTTCTTTTTCAGATGCTAATTTATCAAGCGGGATATGTTGATAATCAGTAAATACCAAATCAGCATGAATTTCATCTGATAGTATTAACACATCATATTTCACACATAATTCAATCACTTTTTCCAAAGTGTCTTTAGACCAAACAATGCCGCCTGGATTATGTGGGTTACATAAGATAAACATTTTTACGCCTTGCTTTAACTTTTCTTCAAAGTCTTCAAAGTCGATTGAGTAATTTCTCTCATCTTCTACCAAAGCACACGTTATTAATTGTCGATTCATACCTGAAGGCAAATTGGAAAAAGGTGGATAAACCGGAGGCGTGATTAACACACTATCTTTTGGAGTCGTAAATGTTTCAATAATTGATGCTATCGCAGGAACTACACCTGAATGCGCAAGAATCCAACCTTTCTCAATATGCCAATCATGACGTTTATGAAACCAAGATTGAATCGCATTTTTGCAGTCTTCATCTAAATAAGAATAGCCAAACACACCGTGATCGACACATTTCTGTAACGCTTCAATCACTGGTTGTGGCGCTTTAAAATCCATATCCGCAATCCACATTGGCAGTACATCTGAAGCATCATCAATATGATACACATCCTCCATCGTATCCCATTTAACTGATCGCGTCTGCTTTCTATTAACCACTTCATTAAAATGATAAATCATTACAACCACTCCTTTACCTTAAAACACATTATTGTTGATTCTTTTTCTCAAAAAAACAATATAACCCAAAATGACATACACAACAGCTAATAACGCAAATATAATTTCACATATCAACATGAATTGTAATAAATTTTGTAATACGCTCGGAAAACGCACATGAATCATAAAATTAAAATAAGCGGTCGCTGTTGTTACCCACGGAAATGTTAAAGCGGCAAATGAAAATTTAAAATTTATAGCCATTAACTTAGGAATAAACGTTAATGAGACCATAAAAAGTAGTTGGGATATTATAAAACCACTTACCATTATAATGATGTCATTCGATTTTGCACTGATTAAAAATCCATTAAGACAAAGTGCTGCAGGAGCCGCTATAATGATTGACATTGGAAATTGATTTTCATTATATAAGCGCCAAGTTTTTTTGATTAAAATAATCGCTATTAGTATTATAAAACAAAAGGTTGCTATATATACCGTGAATTCACCTAGGACTGGATTAAATTCTTTTGCAGTTTCAGCTATTACACCTATCCCTACAAATGTTACAAACCAACTCGTATTCGGCAAAACAGTACCTTTGTTATGTAATATTAGATGATAGTAAATAAAACCTGCAATAATGATAAATTGGATGATAATCGTTAACCACCATAACCATAATAGTAAACCAAGATTGACATTCAAGTGATGCTTTATGATGTAAATGATTGTCATTAAAGCCATTGGAAACGTTGGGAAGGTAGCGCAGATATGACGATCACTCAATTCATTATATATTGTATGAGGATACAATATACACTTTTTAATAAATAACACTAAAATGATGCAACTCAATATAAAAAATAACACTGCTAAACCATACCAAGACATATTAAACAGTAAATTACTAAGCGAAGCGATACCTAATGCTAATCCACAAATAGCCGTTGGTAATACTTTAATCAATTTATAAAACATAATTTTAATCCTTTTACAATATTTAGTTATATCATTACTATACTATGCTTAAACTATTTATGTGTAAAATAAGATTATTATTTCGTTACCTTTTTATCATCTTGCCTAATCTTCTGTGCCTTTATTTTTGCATTAATTCAATATATGCACATATTTGAATGTAACATTCATATCGATATATTAATCTTCAATAATATCTAATCCTTTGTCCCTCAACTGCTTTAAACCCTTGAGCATTTGGTTAATATCGTCATCCGAATGTCTTTCCCATACGCTTAATTCCGCGACAATTTTTAGTGGTTCAGTAGAGCGATAAGAAAGCGTTTGATTGCCAGGTAATTTTTTATCTGTGACGTTCGGATCGTCTTCAAATTCTCCCAATGGTTCAACAACATAAATATGCTCTTCTGCCCTATCCTTAGATAAAGCAACTGCAAGTTCAGCTCCCCATTTTGCGGCTTCTAATGTACCTGTGAAATATATATGGTTCATAATTCGATCTTGATAATTCGATTTATATAATGGATGCAGTAAATCACCTATCTCTAATTTAGCTTTTGTACCATGTAAATATAAGTTTTGTCCAAACTGTGCTGTTTCACTGTTCATCGCCTAAGTCCCCCTCATAATCAGTAAGCTGTTCAATTATTATATGCAATATCTATTGGAAAATATAGACTATAATATCTGACACTCGCATCATATAATTAAAGCAAAGGAGGTTTTATATTTATATTATTTTTTAACAATTGTTGATTATAAAAATAATGTACGACATAGCGCT
The DNA here is from genome assembly GCF_002902235.1 of Staphylococcus ureilyticus. GTDB lineage: Bacteria > Bacillota > Bacilli > Staphylococcales > Staphylococcaceae > Staphylococcus > Staphylococcus ureilyticus. The sequence goes on along the minus strand of NZ_PPRL01000051.1, from coordinate 3,917 downwards.
TGCTTAAACGAAACTTCTGTTACATCTAAATTAAAAACGGAGCTAATCAACTTCAAAAAGTTTTGCAGCACCGTTTTATATATGATATTTATATTAATTTAATCAGCATTAAACCCACTATTTAAATGGACTAACTCATCAGCTTTATCTGTAAACACGCCGTCTACGCCCCAATTGGACAATTGATTTGCCCTCACTTTACTATTCACCGTCCATACATTTAATTCGTAACCAGCATTTTTAATTGAACGCACGCGTGCTTGAGACAGTTTTGCATCTTCAATATTGACAATCGTTGATTCACAATAGTCTAAAAGTGTTCTCCAATCACCTGTAAATGCTGCTGCTTTAAAAAGAACTGCTCGCTTATATTGTGGCATTAGCTGCTGTGCTAATTTCAATAAAACAATATTAAAACTAGATAATAAAATATCTAAATTTGAATTTAATGTGTTTAATTTTTCAGCAACTTGTTTAATCATGCTTTCTGATAACACACTACCATCTTTCCCTGTGACACCTTTTAATTCAATATTTAAATTCATTTTATATTTATTAGCTAATGCAACCACCTCATCAAAAGTCGGCAGTTTTTCCTCTGCATATTTAGCATTAAACCAATTGCCAGCAGATGCTTGTTTGATTTCATCATAATTCAATTGTGTAATTTCGCCAATCATATCTGTTGTTCTATCTAAAAAATCATCATGAATAATAACGAGTTGTTCATCTTTTGTTATTGCAACATCAAGCTCAATCCATTTTAATCCAGGCACATGCGCAGCTGCTTCAAATGCTGCCATTGTATTTTCAGGTGCTTTACTTGATAATCCTCTATGAGCATAAACTGTAAACATATCATCTTCCCCTTCAATGTGATTTTAGTGTAATTATGATATGTCATGAACCATAATTCAAATTATCTAAGCTATTATCAGCAAAAAACATTTTATAGTCGAAAATCAAACAAAAAAGTCGCCTTCTGTATCCTTAATAGGACTTCAAAGGCGACCAATAGGTGTCATATATTATGATTTTGAATTTACATATGAAGTTGGATCAACAGAATATCCGTTACCCACGCCACCTGACATACGTTGGAAATGTAAATGAGGTGCAGTAGAATTTCCTGTACTTCCTGATAAACCAATTTGTTGTCCTTCTTTAACTTCTTGGCCAGATTTAACATTTAAAGAATTCATATGCATATACCATTGATAGTTATCACTGTTTTTCTCTTGGATTGTAACTTGGTTACCACCACCATAGTTACTCCAACCACTTTGAATTACTGTACCATCTGCTAATGAATAAACAGGTGTGTTTTCATCCATTGCATAGTCAACGCCATAGTGTGCACCACCGCCATGGTAACTACCATAAGGTTGTAATTGACGATTTTTAGTTAACCAATTTGATGAATGCGTACTATTATTACTACTGTTTGATGCTACTTCTGATTGTGTAGTGTTTTGTTGTGGTGCAGCTTGTTGTTGTGGTGTTGAATCATTACTTGATGTAGTGTTTTGTTGCACATTATTCGTACCATTATTTTGTGTGTAACTTGTTTCATAATTGTTATTTGTTGATGCGTTATTTTGTGTATGATTTACATTATTAGCATTACTTTGTGCTGTTTGTCCAGATTCAGTGCCATGGTTCGTTGTTGCACTATTATCAACATCATCGTTTTCTGATGGTTGGTTGATGTCATAACCTTCTGATTGTACTTCTTCATGACTTTGGTCATCAGTGTAGTTATTATCATCTGAGTCATTTACATTATCTACGTTTGAAGCGTTGTTTGAAGTGTTATTAGCACTTTGATTATTCATTGGGAAATAATAGTAATGATAATTCCCCTCATCGTCTATTAAATAGAAATAATATTGTTGTTGATCAAACATAGATTGATCCCAATTTCCATCTAATGTGTGATGATAGTTCCCATTATCATCTTGATCAATATATCCATAATTAAAAATATCACTATAAGACTGATTGCTTGTGTACTGTGTATTAGATTGATTATTTTCTGAAGCGTGTGCTTCACCTTGTGCGATACCAATTGCACCTAAAGATAATGTAGCAATTGTTGCTGTAACCATTTTTTTCATAATTAATAAGTCCTCCCAAAATTTTTACATACATAATAGTATCAGAGAAACTGTATAAAAAGAATAGCAGAAACTGTTTTTTAATTTGTTAGTAATTTATTTGTGATGTAACGTAAATTTTTTGAAAATTCCTAATATGTATTACGATTGCACCTTCAAAATTTCAAAAAAATAGCGTGTTATGGTATTTCATTTTCTAAAAAGCTTTCCTTATTCTATTACATAGTTAACAATCGAATAAATACATTTTTAAGTACATTTATATACAAGGCTAATAATTATCTAATTAACATTAGCTTGATACAAAAAAACCGAGACATCATTATCTATGTCTCGGATGGTTTAATACTATTTTTTGTCTACTGTATTACTTTCTTATTAATGCTAATATACCGGCTACTAATATTAATATACCTGATAAAATACCAAAAAAGCTTATAAAAATTATATTTAAAATACCACCTATGATTAATAATATTCCTATTAAGACTCTTTTTTTGTTTATAATACAACTAAGAACCAGTGTTATTATACAAGTTATTATAACCGCTACGCCTAATCCAGTTATACTGCCACTATCTGTTGCTCCAAATTCTTTGCCAATACCGTCGACCATTATAGCGAATAAGCCACCTATAATACCAAAGATACTTCCTAATATTCCTAAAATCATTTCTGCTACTCTATTTGTTTGTTTTTTTCCAATATACTCATTCATATAAATTACTCCTTTTCTTTTTACTACGCTGCTTCATCTTCAGCAGTTTCATCTTCTTCGCTTTGTTTCATATCTTCTTCATACTCTTTATCTATTTCATCCATTTCTTCTTCATATTCTTTATCTATCTCATCCATTTCCTTTTCGTATGCTTCATCTTGCTTTTTCATTTCTTCTTCAAATGCTTGATCTTCTTCTTCCATCTTTTTATTGTATAATTCATCAACACGTGCTTCTAATTGATCATATTCTATCTCTAATACCTCATGATCAACATGGTCCATTTTTTCACCATCCGTGAGTTCATTATATTCATCAACTAATGTGTTATACATTTCTGCTGGATATGTTATTTCATCGCTTTCATCATCTTCTTTTTCGGTATCAGTTTTTTCAGCATCCGCTGTTTCACTTGTACTTTCATTATCATTACTTGCTGATACAGAATTACTAGTTTGTTGATTACTCGCTTCTTTAATATCTTCTTTCTTTATGTTCCATTTTGCTTTAATATTTTCAAAATTTGGCGTAGCATCCATTTCTAAAGTATATGTATCATTTTCAGGAACGTCATAAGTAATCATACCTGATCCAGTATTTCCTTTGTTCAATTGATGTGAAAACCCTGAGTCTCCTTCACTCTCCCCATACCATTCTTGATAATTTTCACCGTTCACTTTCATGCTAAAATCAGTCGAATCAACTAATACTTGATCGTCATTATTATTTTTAAATTTCAAATATACTTTTATAACTCTGCCATTTTCAGGTTCACTATATTCATCATAATTATTTACATATTCTACTTTTGCTAATTTCACATCTACACCATCAGCGTCCACTACTTGTCCAATTTTAAAATTCTTCATAGTATTCGTAGCTTTTGACTTATTATCTTCTTTTCTGTCAGATTTTGTTTCCTTACCTTCCGTATTACAACCAGCTAAGATACATATGATTAAAACAGCAAAAAACAATAGTTTTTTCATTTTACCACTTCCTCATTTTACATTTACAGTTAATTTGAATTTTGTTCAACTTTAAAATTATTTTAAACCATACTACATAATCTTATAACATAT
>NZ_PPRL01000050.1 GCF_002902235.1 Staphylococcus ureilyticus | reverse complement strand
GTTCTTTGTACATCAAAAACCCCCACAGCCGACCAAAGCTTTGTGGGGGTTTTCTTTTTATCATTTGAACTTATCATAAAGATAATTTGCAATTATCCCTGTGATAATCGGACAAATGAAAATTGTAAGAACAAAAAGTGCAATATTCATTTGTACATCGCACCCCCTTTCCGCACAGGAAGTGCCTTATAAGTATAATATAGCATAATGGTATTGTTAATGACTTTATGTATATTTATAAATAATAAAACCTTATGAAAATCTATGAAAACGTACAAAAACAGCAATGTATAAAATATGTATAAATAGCGACAAACGATAAAAGCCCGAAACACTGATTTAACAGTGTTTCGGGCTTTTTGTTTAGTTAACATAATAAAGAGTTATAGGTAGTAGATTTGTATAACATATCCATTCTTATAAAGAGGTTTATCTATATATTGTTATACTAAAATATGATTAGTATTGGTTAATAACCATATCTGTATAGTCTTCTTCTTTTATTATTCGAATTTGATTATTACTCGATTCATGCTCTATTCCCCATACTTTCGACCGTTTAAAAATCAACAAATCACAAAAAACCAATAATATTAGAATACATATTCCTTTGCAAAACTTCATAACATCTCCCCTTAAATACCATTCTTTCTATGGTATATTTTAATAATTTTTAACTGGCTTTTTAGCCAATAATGCACAAACTAAACCAATAATGGGGAAAATAATCATCATATAAATAGTTAATGAATAGGATTGGAAAATATCATGACCTAGGCCTAATGGTAATGGTCCTAAAGAGGAACCAATCACTAGCATAGTTGATCCAATTCCATTTATACTCCCTACATGCTTACGTCCAAAGTAGTTAGCCCAAACAATATTGGTTCCAATTCTTTCTAGACCGTTCGCAATTCCCCATATGATTCCAAATAGAATAGCTAAAGAATATATTGAGGAAACTTCTGTACGGCTCCATCCAAATGTTTGAATATATTCATCAATAAATGCTGCGTTTGAATAAGTTTGGCCAGGGCCAGAGAAGAAAACTGTCAAACCAGCAATAAATACAATAACCCAACCATAATAGAAATTTTTGGTTTTCATCTAATATTCACCTCTAAAATAAAACTCAATCCTTTCACGGATTGAGTTAGACAGACTATTTTACAATAACAACGGGAATTTCTGAACGTTTTGCTACTTTGTGACTGACGCTACCTAACACCATTTCTTGCAAACTATTTAATCCACGTGTTCCCAAAACAATAGCCTGAAATTCTCCACTATTTGCAACTGAAACAACTGTGTCCGCAGGAACACCATGTGCAATTTTCATTTCATATTTCACATTATGCTCTACAAATAACTCAGTGATATGAGAGAGTTTGTCTTCTCTTTCATTCGTCAAACTGGAACTTTGTTTACCATGTAAAACATCTGTTTTCGACTCCTCAACATCTACAACTGTAAGAATAGTAACAACAGTATTATCATCTATAAAATTTAAAACTTCTTTTGCTGAACGCAAACTATTTTCTGACCCATCTGCTGCTAATAAAATTGATTTATACATAAATAACGCTCCTTTAGTTTAAATGATTTTCATTTAGTTGGCTTAACTCTGAAACAATTTTACGACTATCTGAATTTAATTTTTCTACACGAACAATATTATTTTTTTCTTCGAATTTTCGTACTATCGTGTCAATTGCATCGACTGCAGAATCATCCCATAAGTGTGCATTATTGAAGTTTAATTCTATGGTACTATTTTTAATATCGAAGTTAATTTGATCCATCATAGAGTCAATAGAAACAAAGAAGATTTGTCCTTTAAAAGATAATCGATTTATTTTACCGAATTCTTCAGAAATTACTTCTACTTTTGCAATTTTAGTAGCAAAGAATAAAGCGCTGAAAACGACCCCTGCAACAACACCTATAGCTAAGTTATGAGTCATTAAAACGATAATTACCGTAATGAGCATAACAACTGCATCTGTTTTCGGTGCTTTTTTAATATATTTAAAAGAATTCCAATCAAATGTACCAACAGAAACCATAACCATAATACCTGCTAAAATTGGCATTGGAACCTGCACTACGAGTCCTCCAAGTACAATAATCATAAATATAAGTACGATACCGGCTGTAAATGTAGACAATCTACTGTTTGCTCCTGATTTAACATTGATGACCGATTGACCAATCATGGCACAACCACCCATACCACCAAATAAACCGGTAATCATGTTAGCGATACCTTGACCACGTGACTCTCTATTTTTACTACTATAAGTATCTGTAGCGTCATCTACAATTTTAGCTGTAAGTAAGCTTTCTACTAAACCTACAATAGCCATAGATAAAGAGTAAGGGAAAATAATTTGAAGTGTTTCTAAATTAAAGGGCACATTAGGGATTAAAAAGTGAGGTAAAGCTTGTTTAATACTCCCTAAATCTCCGACAGTTCTCACGTCAGAACCTGTATACATATAAAGGGCAGTCAACACGATAATAGCTATTAATGGTGCAGGTATAGCTTTAAAAAATCTTGGAATTATATATACAATGAGTAACGTGATAATTACATATATATATGTTGAAATTGATATTCCAAAGATATGTTCTATTTGAGACATAAAAATCATTATTCCTAGGGCATTTACAAACCCAATCATGACGGAATGAGGTATAAATTTCATTAGACGACCAACTTTAAGTAGTCCTAAAATTAATTGGATTAACCCCATTAGTATAGTAGCAGCTAGAAGATACTCTACACCGTAATCTTTCACAAGTGGAACAATTAATAAGGCAATAGCCCCTGTTGCACCTGATATCATTGCTGGTCTGCCACCTACAATAGCAGTAACGACAGCAATAATGAACGAAGCATATAAACCAACCATTGGATCTACACCTGCAATAATTGAAAATGCAATAGCTTCAGGGATTAAAGCTAAAGCAACTACAATACCGGCAAGTATATTTTTTCCTGGCTGGTTAAGCCATTCATTTTTTAATTTTTCAACCATAACTTACTCTCCTTTTTATTTAATTATATTGTAAAGTATAACAGAAAAGTTTCATATGTATACCCGTTAATGAAACTTTATGTTACACTTCACCTACAGGGTGGTGCAATTAAATGAAATACGGTTATATTAGACCCGTTACAATAAACGACAATTTAAATGAACAAAAAAAGAAAATAGAAAATCATACAAATGAAATTGTTGAAGAAATTCATGCTAATAATAAGAAGAGGAATATATTAGATGTTCTTTTAAATGAAAAATTAGTTTCTGGAGATATGTTATACGTTACGGATTTATGTATTCTTGCAGATTCTACGAAACATTTAGTAGATATATTAGATTATCTTTCTCAGGAGGATATATCTTTATATGTTATTAATTTAAATCGTTATATTTATAAAGACATCAAAGGTGAATTTATAGAAATATTACATGATATCACAGACTTCCAAAGTGACATTGTCAAATTTAGAACTCGTTTAGGTTTAGAAAATTATGCAAAAGAAGGAAAAAACTTAGGAAGACCCAAAAGAAACGACAAAAATCTTAGTGATGCTATTGAAATGTATATGAGTAAAAAATACACTTTAAATGAGATAAAAGAACAGACAAATATAAGTAGAGCAACTTTGTATCGTCATCTAGATAAATAAGAGGTGATGAACGTTGTTAAAACAAGATTTAATGTATAGTGTACTGTTATCGATTAAAGAAGGAGAAAGTGTAGATTTTAAAACGTTAAATGTGAGTGAAAAAACTTTTTTATTAGCACTCGAGAGTATAGCGAGACAAGATTTAGCTGAAAATGTAGAATTGTTTTATAATAAATGTTTTCCGATTTGTGGGACAACACGATACGCAGAGTTAACAGAAAAAGGACATAAAAATATTTCTGAATATCAAATAGAATATAAGTATTAATAACTGTAAAAATTTGATTAAAACATAGAAAAAAAGAATATTTAATACGCATAACACCTTAATAAATAATCTTTGCTTTTCAGAACTTCATTTATGAGCAACCATATTTTTGGTTGCTGGTGTTTTGATTTTGAATTTGGTTTTGAACTATGAGTGGCTAGCATTTTGCCACTCATTTTTTGCGTTAGCAAAAACATAAAGGGTATGGGATATAATCCCATCAAGTATGGCGTGCTAGAACGAAGTGGATAGCAAAGCCAGTGCTTGCCAAACCACATTATTACTTGATATTTTGTTGATTATCCTATAATCTACAAACATAGAGAGTAATAAATTTCGAAGAAACGTGGTGGGATTGAATGAGTGAACATGATAATAATTTGGCTAGCGATTTGTCTGTTGGGGGAAACCGTAAACCCAACCGCAAAGAGCCAAAACAAATTAGTTTCAGAGTGAACGAAGGCGAATATGAAAAGTTAAGGTCATCTGCCGAAACTTTGAATATGAGTGTGCCGAGTTTCGTTAAGAAAAAGGCACAAGGCAGTCGATTGGTAGCGCCAAAATTAGATAAAGAGACGCGACAATCGATTGCTAAAGATTTAGGCAGTATGGGGGCAAACGTAAATCAGATTGCGAAATGGTTTAATCAACATAAAGAACAAGCAGTGAATTTACCTGAACAAAAATACGATGATTTAATTAAGCAATTTGATGACTTTAAAAAGGAGTTGCATGAGATATGGCAACAACTAAAATAAGCTCAACGAAATCAACATCAAGAGCTATTAATTACGCAGAAAAACGTGCAGAAGAAAAAAGTGCTTTGAATTGCGATATAGATTATGCAAAAAGTAGTTTTAAAGCAACACGTGAAATGTATGGCAAAACAGATGGCAACGAAGGACATGTGGTTATTCAGTCTTTTAAACCTAACGAAGTAACGCCAGAACAATGTAATCAATTAGGCTTAGAATTAGCCGAAAAGATAGCACCTAATCATCAAGTTGCCGTATATACGCATAACGACACAGACCATGTTCATAATCATATTGTGATTAATTCAATTGATTTAGAAACGGGGAAGAAATTTAATAATAATAAAAAAGCACTGCATGATATTCGACAAGCGAATGACGAAGTTTGCCAATCGCATAATCTATCAATACCCGAAGAAAAAGCGAAATTACGTTATACACAAGCAGAATATAGCGTATTGAACAAAGGGAAAACATCTTGGAAAGATGAGATAAGGCATGCCATAGATCAATCGCAAGCAGCGTCTTATGAAGAACTGGGTAATGATTTACAACAAAATGGCATAAAAATTGAACGTATTACAGACAAAACAATTACTTATCGACATTTGGAAGAAGATAAAAAAGTGCGTGGGAAGAAATTAGGCGAAGATTACGACAAAGGGGGCTTAGAAATTGGCTTTAACAGACAAAATGAACAACGAGAAGAACAAGCAAGACAGAGAGAACTTGAACAGGCAAGACGAGAGAAAATCAAGCGAGATAAAGAGCGAGAGAAAGAGTGGGCTCGATTTAATAGAAGTACGCAAGCAATTAGACAGAATAGAGAGCGTAGCGAACGAGAAGAACGAGAAAGAGAGCGAAAAGCTAGAGAACTTGAAGAACAGAATAGAAGAGCTAGAGAAGAGCGAGCAAGACAGGAACGAGAGAACAAACATACTCATGAAAAGACTAGAGGCTTCGACCTCGAACTTTAATAATAAGTTAGATGTTTTTGAAGAAAAGACTAAGCATGCAAGATTAAACTTTGAAACAACTGCAAAGCACTATATTAAACGACTTGATGAAGATAATTTGAAATTAGATTTTCAACAAGCTATTCAAGATGAATTAAGCGATACTAAAGACGAAATACGTGAAGTGACGAAACAAGCGAGAGAAGAAACAAAAGAGTATAAAGAAATCTTAGAAAGTAAAATAAAAGACCATAACAAAGTGGTTGATAAATCGAATACAGCGCTAAAAGTGATGACAAAAGGCGTTACAAATATATTTTTTGTGCTAATTATTTTTGTACTTGTAATGCTTGTGACAGGTCCGATAGGTCATTTCTTTGGTATTGAACATTTATATAGCTTTATTAATGGTTTTATTGATGACCACGAAAGTGCATGGCGATATTTGATGTTGATACTTTATGCAGTACCCTATGTATTCTTCGCTATCATTCTGTGGCTCATAGCATTGTTTTTTAGAGTATTTAATGACCTTTAGGTAGATTTATATATAAAAAGGGCTAAATACGCAAAATACCCCCTTAAAATGCAAAATAAATGCAAATAAGGGGGTAACTCCTTATGAAAAAACAACTAATAGTATTATAACACGTTTTTATGCCGAGAAAACTTATTGGTTGGAATGGGCTATGTGTTAGCTAACTTGTTAGCGAGTTGGTTGGACTTGAATTGGGATTAATCCCAAGAAAGTACCAACTCAACAACACATAAAGCCCTGTAGGTTCCGACCAATAAGGAAATTGGAATAAAGCAATAAAAGGAGTTGAAGAAATGAAATTCAGAGAAGCCTTTGAGAATTTTATAACAAGTAAGTATGTACTTGGTGTTTTAATAGTTTTAACTATTTACCAGATAATACAAATGCTTAAATAAATATAATTATGATCCTGAACTTTTTAATATATTTTATAAATATTTTTTAAGTTCTTTTTAGAAGTTTTCTATCTCTTGAGTATCAAGGTGTTTGAGATGCGAAAGGCAACCTTTTGTAACTTCAAAGGCAACTTTTTGTAACTTCAAAGGCAACTTTTTGTAACTTCAAAGGCAACTTTTTGTAACTTCAAAGGCAACTTTTATATTTTTAGTTGCCTTTGAAGTTTTATATTTGCTACTATAGTTTTTGTAGAGATAAAAAATTAATATTAAGGAAACTTTTATATTTTTAGTTGCCTTAATATTAATATAGGAGTTTGATAAATGATGTCTGGAGAAACTGTTGTATATAAAAATGAAATGAACTTAGTCCCTTTGCGCCGTTTTACAAGCACAGAGATTGATATTTTTTTTAGTCTTTGCAATAAACTTAAAGAACAAGATATAAAAGAACTAACTATTCCTTTCGAAGAATTACGCCACTTAAGTAATTATTATCATCGTTCTCAAAAAAGATTTGTTAAAGATTTAGAACATGTTTATGATAAATTACTAGGCTTAACTTACACAGAAAGAAGTGGCTTATCATTTAAAAAATTTGTATTATTTACTGGTTATGAAGTTGATGCTGATTCAAAAGAAATTAATATTAGTATTAATCCAAAATTAAAACATGTTTTAAATGATATAACAGCGAATTTCACTAAATTTGAGTTACAAGAAATGACACATCTTAAATCTACATATTCTAAAAATATGTTTAGGCTTCTAAAACAATATAAACATACAGGGTACTTTAAAATACAAATTGATGATTTTAAAGAACTTTTAGATGTTCCTGATAGTTATAGAATGACTCATATTAATCAAAAGGTTTTAACACCAATAATTAAAGAATTGGGATCTATATTTAAAGAACTTAATATTACTAAAATCAAAGCGAAAAAAGGACGTAAAATTGAATGGTTAGAATTTTCTTTTACCCCTGAAAAACGCATTCACTCGAAACGGCAACCATATATGGCTAATAAAAATTTTTCAAAGAAAGACTTAAATCGTGAAATAACACCAGCGTGGTTAAAAAAACACCAAACAACTAACCACCAAAACGCTGAATATACTGAAGAAGAACGACAAGCATTTTTAGAAAAAATGAATAAAAGTAAACAATCTCAAATGGATTAAACATAGTAGGACGTGTTAGTTAATGAAAACTGTAAAAGAAGTTTCAGAGATATTAAATGTATCTAAACAGACAATCCATTATCATTTAAAAAAATTACCTCCACATTTAAACATAAGAAAAATGGGTAACAAAGCATTAATTGATGATGATATTATGAGCTATTTAAAAAACACCTTGAATAAAAAATCATCAAATAAATCGTCAAAAGTAAATAAACAATATAAACACTCGGAGCTAGAAAATCATCAAACAAACTGTCAAAAATCGACAAACGAATCGTCAAATAAAAAAGAGGGTATAACAATCAATTATGATAGCTATATTGATAAATATATTGAGCATTTAGAATCAGAAATTCGACAAAAAAATCGACAAATTGACGATTTAACAATTGCGTTAAAACAAGAACAATCTTTGAATTTAAATAGCCAAAATATATTAGGTAATAGCGAAAAAATAGAAACAGATAACGTGCATGAAAAAGAGAATATCTTTGATTCAAAAATATCAAATCAAAATGAACAAAAGCAGTCTTTATTTTCAAAATTATTCAAGAAAAAAAACTAACAAGATAAATAGTTCTTTATTTACTTATAGCAAAGTAACGAGAAGCAACGTAGATGATCGAGATACAACGAGAAAATTTTTTACAAAAGAGAATATACACGATATACTGAACTTAACAAAAAGTGAAATGTTCTTTGTACATCAAAAACCCCCACAGCCGACCAAAGCTTTGTGGGGGTTTTCTTTTTATCATTTGAACTTATCATAAAGATAATTTGCAATTAT
>NZ_PPRL01000005.1 GCF_002902235.1 Staphylococcus ureilyticus | reverse complement strand
TCATATGAACTAAATGTATAATAATCTTTAATTGACTTTTCATAATTTTTAAATTAATATTCATTTTTGATAACGTTTACATTATTTTTTAAGTAAAGGAGCAACAAAATGGAAAGTGATGATATCAAGCACTTGGTTGAATCAGGTCAACTATCTGTAGGCATTGAATTAGGCTCTACGCGTATAAAGACAATTGCTATCGCACCTAATTGCGAAACAATTGCAACAGGTTCTTTTGAATGGGAGAACAAATATGAAAATGGTTATTGGACTTATTCCATTAATGATGTATGGGTAGGCATTCAAAAAAGTTATGCTGAAATGTCACAATCAATTAAGGATAACTATCATGTTCAAATTAAATCCTTAGCTTCTCTAGGAATTAGTGGTATGATGCATGGTTACTTAGCATTTGATGACAATGATGATTTATTAGTACCTTTCAGAACTTGGCGCAATAACAATGCGAATAAAGCAGCAAAATTGTTACGCGAATATTTTAAAGTAAATATACCAGAACGCTGGAGCATCGCTCAGCTGTTCCAATCAGCAATAGATGACGAAGCACACGTCAAACAAGTTAGTTATCTAACTACCCTAGCTGGATATGTTCATTGGTATTTAACAGATAAAAAGGTATTAGGTATTGGAGACGCATCTGGTATGTTCCCAGTTGACAGCGAACGTAAGCAATTCCGTCAAGATCTATTAAAACGTTTTAATACATTATTTCAAAATTTAGGTTACTCGCAAGATATTAGCGATATGTTACCAAATGTCATTGTAGCTGGAGAAATTGCTGGTTACTTAACAAAAACAGGCGCTAAACTCATCGACCCAAATGGTGAACTGGAACCAGGGTGTCCAATGTGTGCACCAGAATCAGATGCTGCAACAGGCATGGTGGCAACGAATAGCGTAGCACCAAAAACCGGAAATGTTTCTGCAGGAACTAGTATATTTTCAATGATTGTACTAGAGAAACCGATTACCCATGTTTATCCTGAAGTAGACATTGTAACTACACCTGATGGTTATGATGTTGCGATGATACATGCTAATAATTGTACATCTGATATCAATGCTTGGGTTCATTTGTTTGAAGAAGTCTTCCAACTCATGAATGTAAAATATGATAAAAATGAACTTTTTACCAAGTTATTTGAAAGCGCTTTTAATGGAGATGAAGACTTAGGAAAATTATTATCTTATGGCTATATCTCCGGAGAATTCATAACGGATGTCAATCAAGGTTATCCGATGTTCCTACGTCACGTTGATAGTGAATTCAATATTGAAAACTTTATGAAAACACATATTTTTAGTGCCTTTAGTACTTTGAAAATTGGTATTGATTTATTAAAAGAAAATGAAGATATTCAAATTGATAGCATGCTAGGCCACGGTGGTATTTTTAAAACAGACAAAGTTGCACAATCCTATTTAGCTGCAGCATTAGAAACACCAGTCAGTGTTATGAAAACTGCTAGTGAAGGTGGCGCATGGGGTATCGCAATATTATCCCGTTATTTACTAGAAAATCAGTATACAAATTTGGCCAATTACTTAAACGTTAAAGCTTTTGATAACACTGACCAAATCACTTTAAACCCTAAATCTCAAGATGTTGAAAGTTTTAGAAATTATATTCAAAAATTTAAAACATTATTACCTCTCCAACGACAGATAGATGAGTATATTTAAAGTCGATTAACATTTTAGAAATCATATTTAAAGATTAGGAGAGATTTTTGTGAATACACTAAGTACAGATAGCTCTAAGCAATTTTTAGGCTTACCGTTAACTTTAATTTGGGGTTATATAGCAGTAGCTATTTTCATGACTGGTGATGGTATTGAACAAGCTTTTTTATCAAAATATATTGTTAGTCTTGGGTTTGAAGCACATCAAGCATCCGCAGTCTTAACACTTTATGGTCTTATTGTAGCAGTTGCATCTTGGCTTTCCGGTATTTTGGCTGAAATTTTTAGCCCGAGAAAAATAATGGCATTTGCGTTTATCATTTGGATTATTTTTCATATCGGTTTTTTAACTTTAGGGTTAGAGCAACATAGCTATCCAATGATGTTAATTATGTATGGTATTAGAGGCTTTGCCTATCCGATGTTTATCTATAGCTTCGTCGTCTGGATTACATATTCAGCTCCAAAACATCGTCTAGCTTCAGCTATGGGCTGGTTCTGGGCAATGTATTCCGTGGGTATCGGGTTTTTAGGAACCTATCTACCTAGTTTTACAATACCTTGGATTGGATTTATGGGAACATTATGGTCTTCCATAATATTCATTTTAATCGGTGGTTTAATGGCCATGTTTTTAGTTAAAGATAGAAAAGGCTCTGAGAAAGAATCCGATAGATTAACGCCCAAAGAGATATTACTTGAATTCGCTAAAGGTATAACCATTTTAAAAAATCCTCAAGTTGCTATTGCTTGCGTAGTTAGAATCATTAACCAATTAGCATTGTTTGGTCTTGTCGTTATCATGCCAATCGTATTCACTGATACCGTAGGATTTACTACATCAGAATGGTTGAGAATTTGGGGATTAATGTATATCGTAACTATTTTTACTAACCTATTTTGGGGTGTGGTTGGCGATAAAATCGGATGGGTACGACAAGTGCGGTGGTTTGGCTGTATGGGAATGGTGATTTCTACATTAGCCTTTTACTATTTACCAATCTCGACTGGACCCAACATTTGGGTTGCTGGTGCAGTAGCGATTGTATTTGGTTTTGCTGTCGCGGCATTTGTACCGATGTCAGCCATTTTTCCCATTTTAGAACCAAATCATAAAGGGGCAGCGGTTTCTATTCATAATTTATCTGCTGGCTTAAGCAACTTTGTCGGACCAGCTATCGCAACGTTAACCGTACCGATAGGAGGTCCTGTATTAACTATTTGGACATATGCAATTATTTATTTCATAGGATTTATACTGACTTTCTTTATGAAAGTTAATCAACCAAATCATTAAAAAGGATAGGAGTTTTAACATGACAAATATATTAGAACAATTTAAATTAGATGGAAAAGTAGCAATTGTAACAGGAGGCGCGATGGGCTTAGGCAAAGCCATGGCTACTGCATTAGCACAAGCTGGTGCTAACATCGTTATCGCTGACATTAATGAAGCGGTAGCTAATGATACTGCACAAGAAATTAGTGAAACTGAAAGCGTAGAAGCGATCGCTCTAAAAGTAGATGTTACAAATCCAGATGCTGTAAATCAAATGGTCGAAGAAGTTACAAAACAATTTAATAAAATTGATATTTTAGTTAATAATGCTGGCATGACGATTAATGCAAAAGCCGAAGAAATGTCATTTGAAGATTGGAATAAAGTTATAAATTTAAACCTGAACGGCATTTTCTTAGTTGCTCAATCCGTTGGACGTGTAATGATTAAACAAGGCTATGGTTCTATCATTAATACATCCTCTATGTCAGGACTAATTGCTAATAAACCTCAAGAACAATGTTCGTACAATGCTTCCAAAGCTGGTGTCATCATGTTGACGAAAAGTTTAGCTATGGAATGGTCAAAATACAATATTAAAGTAAACACAATTGCCCCGGGTTATATGAAAACAGAACTTACGAAACCCTTCTTTGATCAAGGTGGAGCAATGATTGAAGACTGGATGGGATTCACACCTATGGGCAGACCAGGCACACCAAACGAACTCGGTGGTATCGTTGTATATCTTGCATCTGACGCATCTTCATTTGCACAAGGTAGCGTCTTCACAATTGATGGTGGTTACACAGCACTTTAAACATTAATAACATATAATGGTCTAGTTTCAATAATATATTAAATTAAAAAACACTTTTGCTCAATGCACATACAATATGTCGGCATGAACAAAAGTGTTTTTTTATATTCATTAGTACAAAAATGATTAAACTGCATCGTGCAATTCAATCATTTCATATGTGCCACCTTGAGTGTCTTTCACTTACTTTTCTTCTTAGCTAATTTTTCTTTCAGTTTGCGATCTTGTTCTTCCTTACGTCGTTTACGTTCCTCATTGCGTTTTCTAAGGCGCTCTTCCTCTTCAGGATCTCTAGGTTTTTGCAACTGTTTTTCAATTTTTTCCATAAGCTCATCTTCAGTTAAGGCTGCTAATGGGCGATTATTAACAAATGCAAAAGTTTTACGTCGACCAGGACCACAATACGATTGACAACCTATTTCTATTTCTGCATGAGGATCTAATTTTGTCAGTTTTTTCTGTAAAGATTTACAATTAACGCCCTGACAATCATCGCAGATTAAAAATTTATTTTGCAAAATCAATCCCCTCATCTTTCCAAACGTGAATGATTCACTCATTTTCCTGATAAATTATGTGAAATATGCGCTCAATTTCCTATCAAAGCCTCACCAAGATATTTATAACGATAAATTACAACTCTAATTATTTTACTCTATTTTAAATTTTTTTCAAGTTATGCCCCATAAGATCTAAAAGTTGTGTATGAAAACATAGCATTACACGTTCGTGATACTACTTTTTTCTATATACTTTTCTGTCTGATTTTTATAATTCAATCAAAAATCGGCTGGACAAATCAATTGTCACAGCCGTGTCGCTTCTCAATTTATTATTACGATAGTATAACTTATATATGAGTTTCAACCCAACTAAAGCATCATCCCTGCTCATCCTTGCTATGATTAGACAACGCAACATTTAAAAATTGTTTTTCCTAAGCTTATTGACCATGATAGATACTAAACTCTAACGGTTTCACTTCATTTTCTAGCCATTCTTTATAAATTGATTGTTTATCAACTTCATTATTAATGATTGTGATACCACAGTCACCGCCACCAGCGCCTGATGTTTTAGCAGCACCACCATATTTTTCAGCTACAGAGCATAACACTTTCAAATGTGCAGTTTCAATATCAATCGTAGCCTCATTATCCATGGATTGAATAATTTCACGATTCATCCGGATCATTTGCTGTACACCTTTGATATGATTCGTTTTAAAGGCATGAATTAATTTTTCTACGCAAGCATGTGAACGTTCTAAAAATTTCCCGTAAAATGTAGGGTCAGATTTCAAACGTTTCACTTCACTCACTAAGTGATGTGATGACGCAGGCGAACCTGTCCAACCAATTAAGACTTCCATATTTTCTGGTGGTTGTAGTGGCTCAATATGTAAACCTGGCCAGTTTTTATTTAGTACTTCGTTTACAGAAGTATCTTCAATTTGTTGTGAAACCCACTCATGATCAAATGTACTATAAGCAAGCCAACCTGTGTATACACTAACTGCGATATCTCCACAAGAACTCAAACTTTGTAATTTCATATTTGCAATCACTGCAAGTTTATAAATATAAAGATTTGATAAATGCATCTCATAAAATTCATTTAAAGTTTTTACTACAGATACAAGTACTGCTGCACTTGAACCTAAACCGTATTTATGACCATTTGCGTCATCTAAATTACTATCTATCGTTAAATTAAAATGTTTTAGGTCAATGTGATTACTACTCACAAATTGCTCAAAAACTTCTATAGCTGTGATGACGTATTTTAATTGCTTTGCTGCATATAAATCAGATACGACTATCTTATCTTCTTCTCTTTGAAATGTAACTGGTTCATGATGTAATGTCTTTGAGTGGATTGTACCTTCTGAAGCATTAGAGTCTTCAATCGAAGCCGTTACAAATCTATTAACAGCTATTAACACAGATTTATACCCAGGTTCAGTAACAGCATATTCACCTGCAATATAAAGCTTACCTGGCGCTTTCACTTGAATCATGTTATCTCTTCCTTACTCAATAATTTCAACACCTGTACGTGTAATGTCACTTGCAATAATTTGATCATCATTAAATGATTTTTTTAGTGCATCAATGACTGCCTGTTGATTTTTCTTTTCTACTAAAATTTTAACGTTGGGTCCTGCATCCATTGTAAAATAACAAGGGTAACCAGCTTCGCGACATTGATGTACAATATCCATAGCTAAATAACTATCTTCTACCATATATGTAAAAGGAGGTTGTGAACCTAAATTTGTTGCATGCATCCTCAAGCCATTCTCTTCAATAACTTCTCCTAAATACTTAAAATCTTTGTCTTTAATCGCACGCTTAACTGACGCTATGTCTTCATCTACATGATCTAACCAGTATTGGTAAAAACGAGATGTATCACGCGTATGTGACATACCGGCACGACTAGAAACTTTTTTTGTTTGATTATTGATCACGACAAATATCATTGACAAATCATCTTCCCAGTGATCTGCATCAATCGGGAAACTATATGATGATGCATCATCATGACCCTTTTCCCACTCTACAAAACCGCCATAGATACTTCTAGAAGCTGATCCTGATCCTCTTCGAGCAAGTCTAGATAATGCTTTACCCGTTAATCCAAGTTTTAAAGCTTCATTACATGCTGCTGCTAATGCGGCATAAGCACTTGCTGATGAGGCTAAACCTGCAGCTGTTGGTACGAAATTATCACTTTCGATATGTGCATACATAGATGTTTTACCCAGTTCTCTAACAATATCCATAAAACGACGAATTTTAGTTGCTTCAGCATCATCTACTGTTTGTCCATTTAAAATCAATAAATCTTTAGTATATTGTTCAGAAAAAGTTACTTTAGTCTCTGTATAAAATCGATCTAATGTTACCGACAAGCTATTATTCATTGGAATAATATAGGCTTCATCAGCTTTCCCCCAATATTTAATCAGTGCAATATTTGTATGTGCACGTGCTTTGCCACTACTAACCACCTTACTAACCTCCTAAATATTCAATCCATGTATGATGTGCACCTAACGATTGTGCACTTTCCACAATTTTTTCAGCCGTTTCTAAAGTAGAAGCTAGAACAATCATACTACCGCCTCTACCTCCTCCAGTTAATTTACCAGCTATCGCACCTTGCTCTTTACTAACCTCTAACAATTGCTCAATTTTTTCATGACTAACAGTGAGTGTTCTTAAATTCTCTTGACACAAATTAAAGACCGTAGCAAGTTGTTCAAAGTTATGGTGTTCGATAGAATCTCGCGCTTCATGTACCAATTTGCCGATATGTTCGACAAAGCTAAGGTATCCACTATCCGCTTTACATAAATTATGTACGTCTTCTACTGCTTGTTTTGTTGAACCACGAATACCAGTGTCTATCACAACCATATACCCATTTAAATCTAAAGGCTTTAATGTAGTAACCTTTCCTTTTTGAAACCAAACTGGCTTGTTAGATACTATGGTTTGTGTATCTATCCCACTGGGTTTGCCATGCGCAATACGTTCTGCCCAATTCGCTTCTTCTATCAAAACCGCATCTGTTAAGGGTTTATTTATATAATCGAAACTCGCACGTACAAATGCGACTGCCATTGCAGCACTTGATCCTAGGCCTCTTGATGGTGGTAAGTTCGTATCTATAGAAACTTTGATGGGTGTTGCAATATCATATTTATCAATAAACCTCGTTATTACTGATTTTAAGTGTTCAGGTGCGTAAACCAATTCACCATCATACACTTCACTTTTAATATAGGAAGACTCTGATGCATTTAAAGACTCAATTAATGCACTCACTCTCCCTGTCGTAAATGGAATCGCAATTGCAGGCTCTCCAAATGTCACCGCGTGCTCACCTATTAAAATCACCTTGCCATTCGCTTCCCCATAACCTTGTTGTGCCATATTTTCAATCACCTTTAGTATTTTCTTTAAATTTAAATAATATATGCTTTGCACCGCGATTTTTATTAATCTCAATTTCATTCCTAGTTATCTTAACATTTCCCGGGAAATTTTGTGTTTAATAGCATTTCGCTATAGCATTCATGCTTTTCATTTTTAATCAAGCAACCATTACGTGCATTTTTACACAACTCAATCGATTTTCACACAAATCAAAGTATATTATCTCACAAATTTCATATATTGACATACGTCTTGAGACATAGTTTTTTAATTTGTATCAAAATTGAACGAAATGAGCAAAAAGTTAATACCTGCTACTAATTATAAACAATACTTATTTATTATAAAACGCGATGACCTATTATTCAAAAACTTCACTTTATTTTATTAATTTATTTTTGATTTTTAACGTATACTTTCACTATATTACTTATTTAATTGCTATAATTCAACAAATTATAGTAATCTTTCCATTATACAATTATAAATAAAAAGACTAAAAACGAATACATTATATTGTATCGTTTCTAGTCTTTGTCTCATTCGTCCATTTTTTGATTAACTTTAGCATTGCGTTCAATCATCTTGTCAAAATAACCTTCATATCGTTGCCACTCATCATCCGTAATGTCTTCCATCGTCAAATTGGCGCCTAAATCTTTTAACGCATATAGTAACTGGAACATCACATCTTGAACTGTTAATGTTCTGCCTAATAATTGCGATAAAGATGCCATGCATTGAGGATCAATATCGGGGTATTCAAATTTAGTACGCTCGCCTTGTAATGCGCGTTCATAAAATGCTTTCATCAATGCAGCGCGTTCACTGCCATCGCCTTCAACGCATAGATATACTTGGACAGCTATGCCACCTCGAACACGTCTTTGCGAAATACCGGCAAATTTCTTTCCATTAATACTTAAATCAAATTTCCCTGGACAATATGATTGTTCAATCTCATAGGTCTCAATTTCAACATCATCGTCTTCAAACATTTTCGACACTAATAAGTACATGACTGAAAATGCTTCATCAATCGTAATATCATGCTTGCCTTTAAAAATAAGTGAAATATTGAGTACACCTTGGTCTAATACAACACCTAGACCACCCGAGTTTCTCACAATCGCATTATACCCTCGTTCTTCAGTTAAATAGCGAATACCATCTTGCAAGTGCGGTAATCTTGAATCATGGATACCTAAAATAATTGTATGTTGATGTATCCAAGTACGTACCACACTGCTTGATAAATCTTTGCCTACACTTTCTGACAAAGTATCATCAAATGCAAATGACTGCATCGGTGCTAAACCAGAAGAATGATCTACATAACGCCAAGTGGCACTATTAAAGTACTTACTTGCTAAATCCATTATTGTAATGTTTGTGCAGCAGTGATGATTGATAAATTATACACGTCTTCTATTGAACAACCACGAGATAAATCATTTACTGGTGAATTAAGACCTTGTAATACCGGGCCTACCGCATCATAACCACCAAGGCGTTGTGCGATTTTATATCCAATATTACCAGCTTCTAAACTTGGGAAAATAAATACATTTGCATCGCCTTGAATTTGTGCATCCGGTGCCTTTTTCTTAGCAACTTCAGGTACAATTGCTGCATCAAATTGGAATTCTCCATCAATAACCACATCTTTAAGTTGATCAGTTTCAACCTTTTCTTGTGCTAACGCTACCGCATTGGAAACTTTTTCAACATCATCCGATTTTGCAGAACCTTTTGTTGAAAAACTTAACATTGCTACACGTGGAGACATGCCAAAACTTTGAGCAGATTTTGCACTTTCTACCGCAATTTCCGCTAAATCTTGTGCTTCTAATGTAGGATTAATCGCACAATCACCAAAGATATATTGTTCTTCACCTTTGATCATAAAGAATATACCTGATGTTTTAGTTACACCTGGTTTTGTTTTTATAATTTGTAGGGCTGGACGAACGGTATCACCTGTAGAGTGCGCAGCACCACTTACTAAACCTTCAGCTTTACCAGTATATACTAGCATCGTACCAAAGTAATTTACGTCTTTTAACATTTCTTGAGCTTGGGCTTCAGTTGCTTTCCCTTTACGACGTTCAACAAAAGCTGTCACTAACTCTTGTTTCAAATCACTCGTTTCAGGATCGATAATTTCTAAGTTTGAAATATCTAAACCTTTGTCTTTAGCTAACGCATTAACATTTGCTTCATTACCTAATAAAACTGGTGTTACATAATCTGTACTTTGTAATTGTGTTGCCGCAGTTAATACGCGTTCATCTTCTCCTTCAGGTAAAACAATTTTCACATTTTTTCCTGACAATTTCTCTTGTAATACATCTAATAAAGACATATGGGCCTCCTCAAATTTTTAATACTATTATTTTTTCCATTACTATTATACGTCATTTTTTTATAGAATTCCATGTCACCAATTTGTAATCATTTACTTATGTTTTACAGTTACCTTTATGATAGAATTTTCAGTGTAGATATAGAATTATTTATAAAGGAGCGATTCAATATGCCACAAGCGCCAGAAACTTTAGATGGTTGGTATAGTTTACATTTATTATATGCTATAGATTGGGCTAGTTTACGTCTAGTTCCAGAAAATGAACGTCAAACGTTAGTTGAAGAGTTGCAATCATTTTTAGATAAACACAAAGAAGCACGTACGAACCATGTCGGCGATCACGCATTTTATAATATTACTGGTCAAAAAGCAGATATTCTTTTATGGGCATTACGTCCTGAATTAAAAGATTTAAATGCTTTTGAAAATGAATTTAACAAATTGAAAATCACTGACTTTTTAATTCCGACATACTCATATGTTTCGATTATTGAACTCGGCAATTATTTAGCAGGAAAATCTGACGAAGATCCATACGAAAATCCACATATCAAACCAAGATTATATCCAGAATTACCACAATCCGAATATATTTGTTTCTATCCTATGGACAAACGTCGTAATGAAACTTATAACTGGTATATGTTGCCATTAGAAGAAAGACAAGAACTAATGTACAATCACGGTAAAATCGGTCGTCAATATGCTGGTAAAATCAAACAATTTATCACAGGCTCTATGGGCTTTGATGATTTCGAATGGGGTGTCACGCTATTTGCAGATGACCCACTTCAATTTAAAAAAATTGTTTCTGAAATGAGATTTGACGAAACGACGGCACGTTACGGTGATTTCGGCAGTTTCTATGTGGGTAACATTATCACCAAAGATAGTTTACCAACGCTTTTTGAAATATAATTTATCACTATATTTTAACTAATGTTATTTTTAATACAAATTACAATCTTTCTTGTTTTAGAGTATAACTTTATTTTTTATAAACTATGATCAACCCCTTCATTTAATAATGGAGGGGCTTTTATATATCATTTTTTTGCATTCATATATAACTACAATTACGTCTCAAACGTACATATTTTAGGCGCACTGCCATTATATTTTGCTCTTTTAGGTACAATTACAATAAATCATTCAATACCTATGTTTGAATTTGACTACTAAATCTCAAAAGATAGCTATTGTCATAAGTTACATGCATAAGTCGCTCTACTTTCTACTTCGTTTGATTCGGCGGTTCGCATGCTCCCCACATGCATAAGTCGCTCTAACTTTCTACTTCGTAGAAAGTAGAGCGACTAAAAAAAGGCACACTTGAAATAAAACAAGTGTGCCTGTCTGAATGTAGTGTGTTTGGGAGAACTTTAATCACTACTTAATTTAAGGGTCAACTGTTAAATATTGTCGCTACTCAATATTTTGTAACAGTCAACTAATACTATTTTAACCTATTTGAAATATTTGAAACATATTTGCATTACTAAAGTTGTATAAAACTCATTTTTTAAAACACAATATGTGTCTTTTTACCCAACATATCATTTGAATAAAGTGTTACAATAAAAAATATTAACTTACTTATATATCCCATGAAAATACAGTTACGAATAGTTTAGTTAAATAAAATATAATTGGTGATTAAATGACAAGAAATGTTCAATACTCAGAAAATTATGAAGAAAAAATAGCAAAAGATGTCATAATCCTCGCTGGCAGAATCTTACTTGAGTCTGGGGCAGAAGGTTCGCGTGTAGAAGATACAATGACGCGTATTGCTTTCACGTTAGGTTATACAGAAAGTAATAGTTTTGTTACAAATACAGTCATTAATTTTATGTTACATAATGAATCTTATCCAAGAATTTATAGAATACGAACTAGAGATACCAATCTACATCGTATATCAAGAACCAATCGCGTTTCTAGACAACTTTCCGAGGGGACACTATCAGTTGAAGATGCATATCAAGAATTACAAAAAATATATCATGAACAGAGCATTAATCATGATTTGTTTTTTAAATTTATTGCCGCTGCGATTATCTCAATCAGTTTTCTATATTTACAAGGTGGTTATTTAGTGGATGTATTCACTGCACTCGTTGCAGGTGCTTTAGGGTATCTAGTTGTTGAACTTTTGAATAGAAATTTACACACTAAATTCATTCCAGAATTTATGGGGGCTCTCGTTATTGGAGCAGTGGCAGTGTTTGGAAATGCCATCATACAAGGCGGCTCTATTTCAACAATTATTATATCAGCTGTGATGCCAATCGTACCTGGTGTTTTAATTACAAATGCAATTCAAGATTTATTTAGCGGGCATATGTTAATGTTTACTACTAAATCATTAGAAGCCCTAGTAACTGCCTTTGGTATTGGTGCAGGTGTCGGTACAATACTTATTATTTCTTAGGAGCAATGCTTATGTTTTGGATTTTAAATTTAATATTTAGTTATACCGCTTCACTCTTCTTCGGTATTATATTTGATGTTCCAAAATATTTATATAATGCTGTTGGAATTGTTGGTGCATGTGGTTGGATGGTTTATACATTGTTTTATGATGGTCTCGAACTTCATACAATTTATTCAAGCTTCTTTGGAAGTCTAGCATTGGGTTTACTGAGTCATGTAATGGCTCGCTATAAAAAAGAACCAGTGATTCTATTTATGGTACCAGGTATTATACCATTGGTGCCTGGAGGATTAGCCTTTGACGCTACTAAAAATCTTATTTTGTTAGACTTTAGTAAAGCTATTAACACGATGCTAGAAGTAACGCTAATTGCCGGCGCAATCGCTTTAGGCTTATTATTTGCTGATCAAATATCTAAACTCATCGTTTCTGGCACAAAATTTAGCAAAAAACACATATGAGCATTGAACATAAAAAATCTGAGGATCTTTAAAGTCCTCAGATTTTTTGTATTAAATATCATTATTTGATTTTAAAAACTCCTATCAATATGAACTTAAAGTCCACTGCTATTGATAGGAGTCGTTTCATATTCAAAATTTTTCAGAAAATCCGTTTCCAATGATTTATATGTTTATTTCATAAATAATCAATGATTAACTTCTATTTATGTGTTTGGTTCGTCACTTTATTCTCATTAATCAGATTCACTACTTCATCTTCAGAACGATTTAATATCAATTTACTTAGTTTATCATTATCCATTTGTTTTAATTTAGGATAACGAATTACGAAAAAGATTAATCCTATAATTAACCAACCAAATAATGCAATATAAGATGGCATTGATAGTCCAGCTGGTGAAACAGGAATTAATAATAGTAATAAGAAAACAAATGATACTACTGTACCTATAATCGCAAATGTCTTATATACCGGACCATAAGTGTTACTTGTTTTGTCATAGCTAAATAAACGCGCTGCTGATAAACATGTAATAAAGTAAGCGATTGAAACACCTGTAGATGACATATCAACGATCCATGTCAATGCTGTACGACCTAACCAAGGTGCAATCAATGTGATTGCTACAAGGAATATTATTGCGACATATGGTGTTTTATATTTATTATGCAGTTTACTAAATACTGAAGGCATAATACCTGAACGTCCCATTGAGAATAATAGACGACTTGAACTCATTAAAAATCCATTTAAACCAGTAAAAATACCCATGATAATAGCAATCGCTAAAATTGCTAAACCTATATAGCCGAATGCACCACTCGTGACGGCACCTGTTAACCATAATTGCCCGTTCAAACTCGTTTCTGAGCTACTTAGCCAGCCTGTATATAAAATCATTAACACATATGTGAATGCTGCTGCTAATAAACTATACACAATCAGTTTAAACGTTTTATTTGGAGAAAAATCAAATTCTTCGGCAGTTTGTGGGATATTATCAAAACCTACATAAGCCCACGGTGCTACTGCAACTATCATTACAATTGATGTAAGCCAGCCTTTTTCTTTGTTCGCTAATGGTTGTAAATTTTCCAATGAAAAATTATTACCAAAGAACGAGCCGAAAAATAGCAATAAGATTGTAATGACCATTGCCACACAGAAATAAAATTGTAGTGAGCCTGAAACACTCGTGCCCTTAATCGCAATAAACATAAATACAATCAATAACAATGATGCAATTAATATTTCGGTAATATAAACATCCCATCCTGCGATGGTATATAATTTACCTGTTTCTAAAACATCAGGTAATAAAAATTTAATTAATAAACTGAATGCAGTTGCGTTTAAGGCTACTACACAAATATAACCAAAAGTTAAAAACCAAGATGAGAAAAAACTTACGTATCTACCAAAACCTAAAAAGCTAAACGCAAAAGCCCCTCCAGAAACTGGGAAGCGTTCAACAAGTGCGCCGTAGCTTACCGCAATTAAAATCATTAATAATGCGCCAATGACAATACCTATAGCTGCTGGAATAGGTCCAGATTGACCAATCCAATCACCAGGTAAAATAAATGCACCCCAGCCGATACATGAACCATAGGCAATTGCCCAAACAAATTTCTCAGATAAGTTTTGTTTTAAATCTCCTCTATCTACTTTCCTATCATTTTTTCCCATAAATAAAATTCACCTCATGGGATGTATTATACCCCTAAGATGAATTCTATAACAATTATAAATTTATAATTTAATCGTACCAATCACTAACATTAACCAACCTATAATAAATAAAATACCTCCAATTGGTGTAATTGCTCCAAGTATACGAATTTGAGTTAATGCTAAAATATATAGCGAACCACTGAAAAATACAATACCTAAGAATAATAGCCATCCTGCCCAATTCACATTAATTGACGTTGTACCACTTATAATTCCAATTAATAGTAAACCAAGGCCGTGATACATTTGATAAGTAGTTGCTTTTTCCCATACGGATAAATATTTATCCGATAACTTACCTTCCAAACCATGCGCGCCAAATGCACCAGTACCAACAGCCATTAAAGCATTTAAAGCACCGAGAATAATAAATAATTTCATAAAAATTAACCTCTCTTTCTTGAATTAAAAATCAAATATTGAATCTCCATTACCAATTTCATCATCTGTTACCAATTTATTAGCATTTAGTGAAGTATTAGCATTTGTAAATTTTGTCGATGAGGCAGGTACTTTTCCGCCCATTGCTTGAATTTCTTCTGCTGAGATGCCTTGCTTCTTACTAGCAGCAGTTTGTTCTACATTTCGAGATGATTTGAATGAATCAGACACTGAATACGTATTATCTTTAAAATGATGTTTGTTATTTGAACTATTTACGAGTGACGTTAGTGTATGAATGGCATAGATATGCTTTTCAAATTCTGCATCATTTTTAGCTTCATCTGCTTGAACTAATTCTTGCTCAATAAGTTGAATAATTTTCTCTTTTTCCATTTATTTTACAACCCACTTTCACACCAATTTATAGGTTCAATACCATTTTTTTGTAAATATGCATTTGTTAATGAATACGGTTTTGAACCGAAAAATCCGCGATATGCAGATAATGGGCTTGGATGTGGCGATTTAATAATGTGATGTTTCGCTGTATCAATCAGTTTTATTTTTTGTTGTGCAGGCTTACCCCACAATATAAACACAACATTACTCAAATTTTCTGAAACTGTTTTAATGACTTCATCCGTAAAAGTTTCCCACCCTATATCTCTGTGAGAATGCGCTTCTCCTTGTCGGACTGTCAAAACAGTATTTAATAATAAAACGCCTTCTCTTGCCCAATCTTGTAAATGTGGTGATTTTCTTACATAACCGATATCGTCTTCAAGTTCTTTATACATGTTTCTTAATGAAGGCGGAAATTTAGCATTCGGCTGCACAGAAAATGCTAAACCATGTGCTTGATTTGGTCCGTGATAAGGATCTTGACCTAAGATAACAACTTTCACTTTTTCAAAAGGCGTTAAATCAAAAGCTTGATAAATATTTTCCCTATCTGGATAGACTATCTTTGTCGTATATTCATTTTCTAAAAAATTATGCATTTCAGTAAAATCATGTTCTGTAGTAATTTTATGAAAAACATCCGACCATTCCATATCGCTCACCTCGATTAATATAGTAACATAAAGCACTACTTGCTCGCTCGTGAGATTAGTAGTACTCACTTTATCATAAACACAATTAAAATGAATATATTTTATTTCATTTTAATATGTATTAGTAATAGAATCAAAAGGATATACTAAATTATTCATCATTGTAACCTTATTACATTGTAAACGTCATGATTTAGAATAGTCGACAAACGTGGTATGATATATATAAAAGCATATTTAGGAGTGAAAATTAATGGCATTGAAAAAAACTTTAACCATTGCTGGTTCAGATACAAGTGCCGGTGCAGGCATGCAAGCAGATTTAAAAACATTCCAAGAGTTAGGAACATACGGTATTGTTGCATTAACATCAATTGTAACAATGGATAAAGAATCTTGGTCTCATGATGTTACGCCAATTCCATTCGATGTTTTTGAAAAACAATTAGAAACAGCTATATCAATCGGTCCGGATGCAGTGAAGACGGGCATGCTAGGGACGCAAGAAATTATCAAACGTGCCGGCGAAGCATATGTTGAATCTGGTGCGAACTACTTTGTAGTAGATCCAGTTATGGTATGCAAAGGAGAAAATGAAGTTTTAAATCCTGGCAATACTGATGCAATGATTGAATATTTGTTACCAAAAGCTACAGTCGTAACACCGAATTTATTCGAAGCTGGTCAACTTGCAAACCTCGGCACTTTAAAATCAATAGACGATATGAAAAAAGCTGCTGATATCATTCATCAACAAGGTGCACAACACGTTATAATTAAAGGTGGTAAAGCGTTAGATCAAGATAAATCTTATGACTTATACTATGATGGGGAAAACTACCATCAACTAACTACTGATATGTTCCAACAAAGTTATAATCACGGCGCTGGTTGTACATTTGCCGCAGCAACTACTGCATATTTAGCAAATGGCAAATCTCCAAAAGAAGCCGTCATCGCTGCTAAAGCATTTGTTGCATCTGCAATTAAAAACGGTTGGAAAATGAACGACTTCGTCGGTCCTGTTGACCACGGTGCCTATAATCGTATAGAACACATCGATGTCGAAGTTACAGAAGTTTAATCAAATATAAACTAAGCGCACGTCCATTTCTGATGATGAACGTGCGCCTTTTTTAAATTGATTTACTCATTTATGTTTTTATTTAACCACCGTATCCGCCATACCCAATATTCACTTCATTGACTTGACCATCTTTCATTTCAAAGAAAACGGTTGGCCCATTATTTTGAGATTGATATGCGTATACACCTGTACCTTTAGGTTGTTTATCTGGTGTTTTAATCTTACTTAAATCTTTTCCATAAGCATCTTTGACTTGCTCATAAGTTAAGTTCCCTTTTATAGAAAAATTAACGTTACTTGCTATATTATCATCTTTTGAATAGTCTGAGAAAGTTTGGTCATATTTCTGAGTTGTCTTGCCACCCTCTACTGTTCTTGCACTTACATTCACGCCATTAAAAGTAACCTTGCCATATTTGATTCCATTTTTAAATTGTTCATTTAATAAAAAGCTAGGGTCGTTACCAGCATTTCCTTCATATTGATAATAAGGTGTTGTTGCTGCTTGTGCTTCGCTATGTGATACGCCTTCATCAGAAACGCTTATGCCTAATGCAGTTCCAAATACAATGCTTCCAGCTACAAAAGTCTTTGCAATCTTATTCATTCTGTATCACTCCATTTAAAATTTTCGAATCGCATTACGATTCGATTACAACATTACAGAAATGTTTCAAAAAGTGCAAATATAAACCAAATACACAATATATTATTTTTGTTTTTTAACAGCATAAGCATTTAAGTGATAGTATTAATACAACAAAAATTGAAATAAAGTATTTTATGATTATACGACGTTCGACTGATAAAAAGTTGATACTGTAGACTCATGTATTTCGCATACATATCTATTATTATAATAAGTGTAGAGAGACAAGGAGGTATGACATCATGATTATCTACGAACAATCTTTTGAGAATGGTAACCCTATCTATGAAATTATCACCAAGACGTTCAAAACGATTTCTGTTAAATGCGATGAAAATTTCAGCAAGAATGAATTATATACGTTACTCTCTCTACTTGAAAGTGATGTTGATAACTTAAATGTAAGTTATTAGCTACACTTCAATACATCGATGAAAAAACAGAAGCGTAAGTTCCAAGACTAAAATTAGAAGAAACAGAACAAAGAATTCCCCTTTAGAAATATGCGCCATGTATATGTAACTGTCCCATTATATATACATGGTATAACACATCCCTTATAAATACTCACCCTAAGTGGTACATAGTTAGGCAAAGATTGTCCCCTTTGTTTGCTTGGAGAGCACACTCGAAGCGATCCTAACTTATGTACCACTTTACTTATTTATATAAAACTTTAAATTCCTCACACACTACAATAGTAGATTCGTTAAATGCCAATCCTAGAGATGCATAGTAAGGTTCAAAGAAATCAATATGTGCTTTACGCCAGTAAGCTAGTGACTTATCGCCTTCACCTTCTAAATAAGCGTGATGTTCAGAGACAGCATTAAAAGTTGTTTGATATACATGTGTTGTTTCAATCACACATTGTGGTTCCCCTTTTTTATTTAAAATCACGCTCACATCTCCCACTTGAGGTAGTGGTTCACCATCAACTTGATAAGTTTCGTAACCACTTGTCGTAGCCGTTTTTTCACCTTGTTTTACTAATTCTGCTAATGTATCCCCATCTACACCAAATGACCATGCTTCATATGTTTTGCCCTTATAAGATGGAAATAATTGTACAAATTTCTCCCAATATTGTTCTACTGTCATCATTTTTCCTCCAAACTATGTATGTCCTTTTCCTTCTTAAACATAACATAAATAAATGATATAACCATTGCTATCCTATGTTATTCTACTACCAAAATGAGGCAATACACTAAAATATAAATGTCTAGACTATTGCAAGAAATCTATTCTTTCTTGCAATAATAGTGAAATTTACTAAAAAAATAGGTACTCACTTCCTAACTCTAAAAGGAAATGAATAACCTATTTTTAAATTTCTACTATTCCGTTTAAGTATCGATAGCTAGCATACTATTTTCTTAATAGTCGTTTGTAATATCATTTGGCTTATACGCGTTTATCGTCTGCCCACCATAAAGCTTTCTCAGGATTTTTCGTATAATATTCATATTCTTCATCGCTTTGAACATTTGGATATGAACCTTTAAGCGATTTACCTGCTGTGCTGACATGTAACAATGAAATAACGATAATCCCTATGACGCTCATTGCCGCTAAGTAATAAGCTGGTGAAAGCGGATCTCCTGTTTTCGCAACCAATGAAGAAGCAATTAACGGTGTTGTTCCACCAAATAATGATACTGACACATTGAATGTTACCGCCAATGTTCGATAACGGATATGCGTATAAAACATCGTTGGTAATGAACCTGGCATCGTTGCTTCATAAGTAGACAAGAAAAATCCTAACGTAAATATACCTATAATTATTAAAACCAACGAACCTGATTGGAATAACGCAAATGCCACAGTACTAAAAATAGCTGTGCCACATAGCCCGATTAAAAAGACTTTTTTCTCTCCGATGCGATCTGCAACTCTACCAAACATTAATGCCAATGGAATCATTACTGCCATGACAACCGTGATAAGTACAGAAACCGTTGTGCTATCTAATTTAATTATTTGTTGTAAATAAGATGGCATATATGAAGTTACCATATAATTAGTACAATTAAAGAATGCTACAGCTACAAAACATACAATAATATCTTTGTAGTAATATCGAACAATTGTGAAAAATCCGATGTTATCTCGTTTAGGTTGTGTAGCTATTTCATTTTCAAATACTGGAGATTCCTCTAATTTTCTTCTTAAATAAAAACCAAATATACCTAAAAATAGACCCAAAATAAATGGTATTCTCCATCCCCATGTAGCCATTTGTTCCTCATTTAAAAAGAAAAATAGTAAGCCACTGATTACTGATGCGGCGATATAACCTGATAATGTACCAATTTCCAAACCTGAACCTAGACCATTTCTAGATTTATCTGGTGAGGATTCAGCAACATAAACCATCGCACCTGCATACTCTCCACCAGTTGAAAACCCTTGAAGCACTCTACCTAATAATAGTAAAATTGGCGCCCATACACCTATTTGATCATATGTAGGTAATAAACCAATTAACAAAGTTGAAAATGCCATCATGATAATGGTTGTCGTTAAAACGACTTTCCTACCAAATTTATCACCAATAATACCAAAAATAATGCCACCTACCGGTCTTAATAAAAATGCAATTGCAAATGTGGCAAATGTAAATATCGTTTTTAACTGGTCATTTTCTACCGAACTAAAAAAGTTTTGCCCCAATATAACTGCTAGGTAAGAATATAACCCGAAATCGAACCATTCCATCGCATTACCAATACCGGTTGCAAATACAGTTTTTTTCGCAGTTCTAGGATTCACCTTATTAATATTACTTTTATCAAAATCTTGTTCATAATCCACGATTTAAGTCACTCCCTTAACATGTTTACTTATTATACTGAGTTCGGAGTGTATGTCAAACTGTTTCAAATTTTTTAAATTTCGTTTTTTAATTTTTATACAAAAATTGTAGTTGTTTTTAAATATGGAGAAATTTATTTTATTTTTAAGTTTGTTATCTAGTTAAGGACAATTTTCAATGATTACTTATTTATTTTTTAAAATAGTAACTTTAACTTCATCATAATTATTTTTCACAACTAATTTATCATTGCTTTCAAAATCAAACTGAAGAAATTCATATGTATCAACTGGTTCAACATAATTAATTTTATAATTTTTCCAATTCAATTCATTGTATATCAATGCAATTTGCACAATCATTTGTCCTGGTACAATATGTTGATGCAAAGGATTCTCATCTTTGACAAGTCTCAAATATCGTTCTACATCGTTAGGTAATATCTGTATCATTTTTCACCTTCTCTAAAAACGTTTGCTTAATATATATACATTTAGTCAGATTTTTATTTATTTTCATTTCAAAGCTATATTTGATAAATTGACGAATTCTTTTTTGTTCAATTATTGTTAATTGCACTTGATATATGACATCAATTGCTAAGGGGTGATATTGTTCAATTTCTGTTGATTTTAATAGTAACTTACTAGAAATAAACGGTTTGAACAATTCAAATTCGGGCCACAGGCTTGCACAATAAAATGGCGAAACATCAACGCTATTCGTTTGTGCAAACAATTGATTATAAGCTTCTACATCTTTTTTTGGGAATATCATTTCTCGTTGTTCATGACCATCTTTCAAATAATGTGGCATTGCCCATACCTCCTCCAATACCCATAGTTGCAATTGTCCTATGTTTATGTTCCATATAGAATAGTCGTGTAACAAGTGCAGCACCACTTGCGCCATAAGGATGTCCAGTAGCTATCGCGCCACCATAAACATTTAATTTTTCAGCTGGTACGTTTAAAGCTTGTTGGCTTGCTAACACTTGTGATGCAAAAGCTTCATTTAATTCTATAGCATCGATATCATTTAAAGACAATTGCTGTTTTGCTAATAGTTTTTCTATAGCAGGCACAGGACCAATACCAAGTATATTTGGGTCTACACCTATAGTTACTTGGTCAATGAATGATAATCCACTGTGTATGCCATATGCTTTAGCAAGTGTTTTTTCCATGACAAGTAGTAGTACGGCACCGTCATTTTTCATACAACAATTGCCAGCAGTAATGCTCCCGTTTGGTAATAATGGCTTTAATCGATTTAGCGTTGCTTGCGTTAATTTAGGTTTAATACTTTCATCTTGTTGAAATGTTTCCCCTTTAATCATCAGTGGCGTTATCTCTTGAGTAATCTTACGATGGTTATATGCATCAAGCGTTTTTTGATGACTGTGCCATGCGAATTCATCTTGTTCAAATCTTGATATACCATATCTTTCTGCAACATTTTCAGCTGCTTGTATCATAGATGGATCTTGGCCTTGAGGTGCAAATGATGCTCTTTCATAAAATTCTGGTAAATGTGTGTCATATACAGATTGCGGCCGCTTAATCTTCCAGGGTGCTCTGCTTGTACTTTCCACGCCACCTGCAATGTATATTGACCCTGCACCTGCTTGTATCATGCGACAGGCTTGATTTACAGCCTCTAATCCCGAACCACATTGGCGATCAACCGTCACACCTGGCACTTGTTGATTTAATCCAGCTTCTAAAAGTGCCTTTCGCGCAATATTACCTCCATTTCCGATAACATTACCTAAAATCACGTCATCTATATTACTAACAATTGCTGGAAAGTTATTTTTCAAATAATTGAATAGTGGTTGTAATAATAATTCAGGTTCTAAATGTCGCAATTTCCCGCCATACTTCCCAAATGCTGTACGTTTCGCTGCTATAATTACCGCTTCATTCATTTATAATTCTCCTTTTAAATAGCATTGTTTCATACGTTCGCGCGCAATCTTTCCACTTGAGGTATAGACCATTTGCTTTACTTTAACTAGTTTCGATGGTATTTGGTAACGCGCTACATGATGTTTCATAATTTTTCTAAAATCGTTATAACGAACTGTATGATCACCGGTATATAGTAATACGGCAATTTCTCCAAATTTAGAATGTTTTTCACTGATAACAACTACTTCTTTGAATAAATTAATGGACTTTGCATGCTGTTCAATTTCAAACGGATAAACATTACGTCCACCAATAATCATACGATCATGCTTTCTACCATGTAAAAATAAATGTGCATGCGCGTCACTTGATGCAAAATCTCCTGTTTCAATCCAACTATCATCGCTGACATCTTCATCAACATAACCACCAAATGACATATCACTTCTTATCTTTAGTAGGCCTATACCTGATACGTCAGGCTGTTCAATATTCACGTGCACGTTGTGAAACAATTTGCCAACAGATTCTGGTGGTGCACTATTATTGAAGTTATAACTAATAAAGCTAGCTTCTGATGTCCCAAAGAACTCAATTAGATCACTTTTAGGGAAACATTGTTGAATACGTTGACGAATATGTAAGCCAAGTTTATCCCCAGTACTTAAAATATAATGTTTTCCTTCTATTAAAATTTGAGTTGCAACGCAAGCTTGTATCATTGTTGGCACCATAAAACACGCTGTGTTTACTTTTTGGTGTTGGATTGTCTGCATTAAACGCTTGGCTTCAAAATATCGCTGTCCAATAAATGTTCTACCTGTATATAATGCATAAATACATGCATATAACGATAAAGAATGCGACAACGGACCCGGAGCAACAACTGTATTTATCATTCTGTCAAATAATTGATCATTTTTGGAAAAAGACTTAATCCAAGATAACGCTCCCCTATAATATGCTTTAGGTAAGCCTGTCGTTCCAGATGTAAAAGCGATATGTAACAAATCGTCATCGTCCTTGAAATTATCTTTTTGGGTCACATTATGTATACTTAAATCCTCTTCTTCCATAAGATATTGAACACCGTATTTTTCGACTAAATTGAAGGTTTGCGCGCTCGACCATCTATCATCAAAAATACATGGTACACACTCACTTTTTAATAATGCTAAATAAATAATCATTGCCTTCTGCGGATGTCGTGTGACCAATCCTACAATGCTATGTTTAGGTATATTAGAAAATAAGTCACTTTTGTTATTTAATTCTTTAATTAATTCATCATATGTTAATGCTTGTTCATCAAAGCGCAAAGCAACTTGATGCGGTTTTTTCTTAGCGTGATTTTCTATTTTTTCTAAAATTTCCAAATGCAACACCCCTTTGTTAACTTTTATACAAAATATATTAACATTTAGGGCATAGAATAATATAATGAAAACATTTGGTTCCCGATGCCATAAACATCCCAAATTTTTAATTCAAATTGAGTCATTTTAAATCTTGTTTTCCTTAAAATACAAAAAATGGCACAATTCGTGGTGAATTATCCCAATTTTAAGCATATTAAGCTATATTTCTAAATCTTTTTATTAAGTAAATGATTAAAAATATTTTTATTTCAATTAATACTATCGTTGGAATTAATATTGATTAACCAAAGCATCTTGTACCATGTTGACTGTTGACACCTCTGTAAATGATTGAGAATTTTTAATAGTTTTGCCCTTGGATTATGTGAATCATATTATCAAGAAAACATCGCAGGTCAAAATTAATTTGTAAAATTTCTCATAAAAAAAGAGCTAATCATTTGAGATTAGCTCTTTTCTATGAGAATGAGATTCATCGTTTACGTCCTCAACGAAAAAACGTTTTATTCTAATACACTACTCTAAATTAGCATGATTACTTTGCATCGTTTCCTCATCGACATTAAGTTCGTTCATTAAATCTAGTACTAAACTATCTAAAAAGACTTGCGCTGCTTGTTCAAACAAACTACCTAAGGGTTGTGCAGATCCTTCTGCATCATATTTTGTACCTGCAGGAAGTTCTATAACAGTGTTTGCCAATGCGCCAATTGCCGAATTTGGATTCGTAGATAATAACACAACTTCTGCATCAACAGATTTTGCTTTTTCAACTAATAATCTCAAGTGTTCCGTTGAACCTGAACCTGAAATGACAATAAATAAATCATTTTCAGTAATTGAAGGTGTTGTTGATTCTCCAACAACATAAGCAAATTTTCCAAGTTGATTTAAACGCATTGCAAAACTATTTGCTACAAATCCAGAACGTCCTTTACCTGCTACAAATACATGTTTGGCTTTAGTCACTTGCGATAAAAAAGCTTGTGTTTCACTATCTCTAACATGAGATAACGTATGATCTAACTCGTCTAAAATCAAACGATAATTTGTAATTTCACTCATCTTATCTACCTTCAATCGCATCTCTACATTGTTTTGCTGCTTCAACTGGGTCATCTGCGTTAGCAATGCCGCCACCAACTACAACTAAATCTGGGTCCTCAGCTACCACTTCTTTAATTGTATCTGGTTTAATACCACCAATTACAGCAACTTTAGATTGATTAATCACTGATTTAACTTGTCTTAAGCTTTCTAATGGTGATTCACCTTCTGCTTGTAAATCATAACCAGTATGAACAGCGATATAATCCGCACCTAATTCGTCTAATTCTTTCGCACGTTTTTGTAAATCTTGTACTGCAATCATATCTACAAGTAATTCTTTATTATTTTTATGTGCTTCGTCTACCGCAGCTTTAATAGATGCATCTTCTGCAACACCTAGGATTGTAACTACATCTGCACCATACTTAACAGCTTGGCTTACCTCATAATCTGCCGCATCCATAATTTTTAAATCTGCAAGTACTTTCACATCATCGATATTATTATCTAAATGTTGAACAGCCGGTAAACCTTCATTAATCACAATAGGTGTACCAATTTCTACAATATCAACATAATCTTTAACTTTATTTGCAAGTTCTGCCGCTTCCTCTTTATTTAATAAATCAATTGCTAGTTGTAATTCCAAAATGATCATCCCTTCTTGATTTAATGATAGGCATGGAAATCATGACCTAACTTACTTTATTTAAAAACTTACGCACAAATGCTTTACCCTTAAAGTCATAATTTAAACTGAGAGATTATAAGCGAGGTGCTGCAGCGTCATCAACGTAAATTTCAACATCAGGATGTGCAAGCAGAATCGTAGCTGGAACCTGTTTATTGACTTCATGCTTAGCTAATTGTTCAATTGCTTCTCTTTTTTTCTCTCCAAATGCTAACAAAATGATTCTTTTCGCTTTTAAAATTGAAGCTAAACCCATGGACACAGCTTGTTTAGGTACTTCACTTTCATTATCAAAATAACGACTATTTGCATTGATTGTACTATCAGTTAAATCCACAACTTGAGTGGTACTATTCATATCAGTCCCTGGTTCATTAAAACCGATATGACCATTTTCACCAATACCTAATATTTGTATATCCATTGGTCCTTTTTGATTGATTAAATCTTCATATCGCTTCGTTTCTTCCATTAAGTTTTCTGCAGCTCCATCAGGAATGTGTATCAAAGATTTCGTAAAATGTGGATAACGATTAAATAAAATGTCATTCATATAACGATGATAACTTTGTTCATGCGTCGCCGATAAACCGACATATTCATCTAGATTAAATGTTTCGATTCCAGATACATCTAATTGATTCTTTTGCAGTAAACTAACTAGAAATTCGTAAACTTCTACCATTGTCCCACCTGTAGCTAATCCTAATTTACTATGTGGTTGTTGACTCATTTGTTTAAACAATTCACATGCAACATAAAATGAAGCATATGCACTAGACCCTAAATTTGTGATTTTCATGTTATTGCCCTCCCAAATATATTGAATTTGTCATTAGCTATAAACAAAATGTGAATACACTTCTATTATACGTGCTTTTAATCGTTTTTACAGAAAATCGATATTTGGTAAATTGTAATGATTGTTTAAAATGACTAAAAGTATAATGAGCAGACTAATACATTTTCATCGCTATTTTTAGTAAAATAAATAGATAATCAAAATTTTATGTATAAATCTAAGTTGAAATTCATTTTTCAGGTAGAAAATGTTTCAAAGTCAGTTTACACTAAAGATTAGACTGATTATTTTTATTAACACTTGTATCGTACAATTTATTGCATAAAAGTATAGGGGTTTGGAATCAAGGAGGCAAAAAGTTTGGAATCAATAATAGATGAAAAAGTACAAACATTACTTTCTTCATATGAAGATAAACCCGTGTATTTACATGTAGAGACGACGAATGGTGCATATGCTGCACATTTTGATCAACGTGTATTTAACGCGGGCACTTTTTTAAGAAATATTCAAGTCACTTTTGAGCATGCACAGCTTAAAGGTGGTAATAAAGACCCATATCGTGTAGGTTTAAAACTAAAAGATGGCGGTTGGGTCTACGTTCAAGGTTTAACACATTACGAAATAAATGAGCAAGGTGAATTTCTATTAGCAGGCTTTAACTATGAAGGTCAACTAGCTGCTGCTTTAGAAATAAGCACTCAACCATTTAAAGCATAAGGAGGATGAATCATGACAGAGGAAAGCCATGTATTAGTTATTTTTCCACATCCAGATGATGAATCATTCTCATCTGCAGGGACATTGGCACGTTATATAGATAATGGTGTACCAGTCACATACGCTTGTTTAACATTAGGTCAAATGGGACGTAATTTAGGTAACCCACCATTTGCCACTCGTGAATCTTTACCTGACATTCGTGAAAAAGAATTAGAAGCAGCGATGGCTGCCATTGGTATAACTGATTTACGCAAAATGGGCTTACGTGATAAAACTGTAGAATTTGAACCTCACGACGAAATGGATGAGATGGTACAGTCATTAATTGATGAATTAAATCCATCCGTCATCATATCGTTCTACCCTCAATTTGCAGTACACCCAGACCATGAAGCTACAGCAGAAGCAGTCGTGAGAACTGTGGGACGCATGAAGCCATCAGAAAGACCCCGTCTACAACTTGTTGCATTTAGTAATGATGCGCCTGAAAAATTGGGTGAACCTGACATTCTAAATGAGATCAGTGATTATAAAGAGGTAAAACTTCGCGCATTTGAAGCACACGCATCTCAAACAGGACCATTCTTGAAACAACTTGCTACACCTGATGTTTCTGGAGAAGCGCAAAGCTTTTTAGAAGTTGAACCTTATTGGACTTATAACTTTGAATCTTAAGTGGAGGCAATATCATGACAGAATTTGATTTATCAACTCGAGAAGGTCGATGGAAACATTTTGGTTCAGTTGATCCAATCGAAGGTACAAAACCAACCGTTAAAGAAGAAATGAAAGATTTGCAAAGTACGAACAAAAACTACTTATTTGAAATTGAAGAAGTAGGTATTAAAAATCTTGTATATCCTGTATTAGTTGATCGTTTTCAAACAGCTGGAAACTTCAGTTTCTCAACAAGCCTTAATCAAGATGAAAAAGGTATAAATATGAGTCGTATTCTAGAAAGTGTTGAAAAACACTATGACAACGGCATTGAATTAGATTTCGATTCTTTGTATCGTCTTTTGCGTAGCTTACAAGAACGCATGGAACAAAATGCTGCTGGCGTTGATGTTTCAGCTAAATGGTTTTTTGATCGCTACAGTCCAATCACGAATATCAAAGCTGTAGGCCATGCAGATGTGACATACGGTATGGCGATAAACAAAGAAAATATTACAAGAAAAGAAATTACACTACAAGCAGCAGTTACAACATTGTGCCCTTGTTCAAAAGAAATCAGTGAGTACTCGGCGCATAACCAACGCGGTATCATTACCGTTAAAGCAATTTTGAATAACGAAACTATTTTAACAGATGACTACAAAGAAAAAATTTTAGATGCAATGGAAGCCAACGCAAGTTCTATACTTTACCCTATATTAAAACGACCAGATGAAAAAAGTGTCACAGAACGCGCTTATGAAAATCCAAGATTTGTTGAAGATTTAATTCGCCTAATCGCAGCAGATTTAGTCGATTTTGATTGGATAGAGGGCTTTGACATTGAGTGTAGAAATGAAGAATCTATTCACCAACATGACGCTTTTGCAAAAATAAAATATAGAAAATAGTAATTATAACTATAAATTAACACAGCAAATCATCAAAAATAGGCTACTGAATTTCTTAATGATATAGAAGTTTAGTAGCCTATTATTTTTTATTCAATTTTTATTTTAATTTCAAAACATTCTCTCAACAATTAAACTTTCTATCCTTACTAAATAATGTTATTTTTCTCCAAATTCATTAGTTAAATTTGTAATAGTAAAATTTTAATGGTTCATTTAAAAATACCACCACTAAATATATCCATCTACAACTAATTATAAAATAATGTATATTAACTGTTAAATTTTATTAATGTTCTATATACAATTTTCATATTAAAATAATTACAGT
>NZ_PPRL01000049.1:25230-58115 GCF_002902235.1 Staphylococcus ureilyticus | reverse complement strand
CATAAGATATGAGTTCAAATTATAAAAAAAATGAGTAGGAGATAATTCAATTGAAATTTGAATTATCTCCTACTCTTAATATATTTTAGAATAACTTCATAAATGAATATAATTTTCGTATTATTAGTTATTTGAACTTCTTAAAAATATAATAGCTATGAATGTTGTGATAAAAGTGCAATCTCCATAAACGATTGTATTTGATAAGTCAGCCACCAATATAGTTCATATTGATTTTTTTACGTTTTCTATTAGCTACTGTTTGTGCAGTACGTTCATCTGAATATCTATCATCTCTAATATTCCATAAAGCTTTAAATTGTTCAAACAGAGCTTCATCTGACACGCCTGATCGCATAAATGACTTTACATTAAATCCATCTACCGTACTAAATAGACAACCATAAAACTTACCATCTGATGATAATCTTGCACGTGTACATGTTGAACAGAATGATTCAGATACACTTGTGATAAGACCAAACTTAGCACCATTATCTTTATGTCGATAATATTTAGCTACTTCACCAAAATATTTAGGTTTTACAGGTTCTATATCAAATGATGACTCAATCATTTTTAACATTTCATCTTTTGTTACTACTTTACTGAAGTCCCAACCATTATCATTGCCTACATCCATAAATTCAATAAAGCGTATTTCAATATCTTTATCTTTGAAATATTGAATCATAGGTAAAATTTGATCATCGTTCACACCTTTTTGAACAACTACATTTACTTTGACATGAAAACCAATTGAGACCGCATAATCTATTTGCTGTAAAATTGTGGAAGCTTTGATATTCCGATTGTTTATAGCTTGGAACACTTTGTCATCAATCGCATCTAAACTTACATTAATACGTCTTAAACCAGCATCATATAATCTTTGACCATGTTTTTTTAATAATAAACCGTTGGTAGTTAAACCAATATCCTCTATACCATCAAGTTGATTCAACTCGTATATTAATTTATATAAGTCTCTTCGGAGTAGAGGCTCTCCGCCGGTAATACGTATTTTTTTGACTCCTAATCGCGTATAAACTTTAGCAATACGGACCATTTCATCAAAAGTAAGTAATTCATCTTTGGGTAGGAAAACAAAGTCATCACCAAATATTTCTTTTGGCATACAATAGTCACAACGAAAATTGCAACGATCTGTAACTGACAATCTTAAATCTCGAATTGGACGCCCAAGTTTATCAGTTATTTGCTCTACCATCTGATCAGCCCCCTATCTATTCTTAATGTCGTGATGTAAATCTATTAAGTCTTGTTGATAGTTAATATTTTTGTACCAATAATCAGATGAACCAATTTCGTGCACATCTAACCAATCACTTTTGACTTTTGAATAGACATTCTTAAGGCTGTAATCACCTGATTCCAATGCTGCCTCTATAAAAGAAAGCGTATGTGGACTATAAAAAGCCATCGTTGGAATGGGCATGCCATCTTCTTGGAAACCGGCGATATCTAGTTGATCTTCTATTAAATGTTCAACCATAAATTGATACAATTTACTTATTGCTTTTTGTGTAATCATCGGTGTATCTACAGAAATCACAAAGAAAAGCGTTTCGTCAGTATGTTGTTTCATGACAGAGTAAATACCAGCCAGCGGGCCTTTACCTTTGTTTTTAGCATGATCGATAACAATATTATCATAATCAAATTCATGTGCTAATATTTCATTTGTGCTAATAATTATTTCATTAAACATATTTGTAGCTTCTAAAACTTCAATGATACGTTTATAAAACATTTGTGAATGAATCTTTGCAAATGCTTTTGGTTTTCCAAATCTTTCTGATTGTCCACCAGCAAGTATGATTGCTTTCATATTTCCATTACCCTCCACTAACTGGTGGTATCAACGCTACAGTATCATTAGGTTTTACGATATCATCACCTTTGACAAATTCTTCATTAATCGCAATTTGAAACTTTTTGCTATTAATACTAGGATAACGCTCAAACAAATCTGATACAAATTCATCGACGGTAATATCATAACTTAAGTCAATATCTTCTGAACTTTTATCCAAAACTTCTTTTATTTCCGCAAAATATAAAACTTTCATAACTTTTTCCCTCCAACTGCATCCTCATGGTTACCATGTTGATGACCTTGCCATTCAGCACCATCTTCCCAAATTTCTTTTTTCCAAATGGGCACTACCTCTTTAATACGCTCAATTGCATATTCATTAGCACGATAAGCATCTTTTCTATGTGGCGATGATATACTTATCAATACCGCTATATCAGAAATAGCTAACGGTCCAATTCTATGGACAATGGCCGTTTTTGTCCCTGGCCATTTGTTTGAAATCTCATCACCTATTTGTGCCAACTTTTTCTCTGCCATAGGTATATACGCTTCATACTCTAAATACTCTGTTTTAACTCCTTTTGTCCACTCACGTACATGACCAGTGAAAACAACAACAGCACCTTGATGTTCATTGAGCACATATTGGCGATATTGTTCGGTTTCTATTGGCTTATTTGTAATTTCAAATTGTTTCATTTAATCCATTCCCTTTTCGTTAACGAAAGATAATAACCATTGCTCAAATTTTTGAAATGCTAATGGTTGCCCAATATTAATATAATACTG
This sequence comes from Staphylococcus ureilyticus, assembly GCF_002902235.1. Taxonomy (GTDB): domain Bacteria; phylum Bacillota; class Bacilli; order Staphylococcales; family Staphylococcaceae; genus Staphylococcus; species Staphylococcus ureilyticus. The sequence continues at coordinate 55,483 of NZ_PPRL01000049.1, read as the reverse complement.
AATATTTGTTAATTTATTTAACTGTTGGTAACGAGCATCATCACGATATATAAGCACTTTATCATAATTTGCCTCTTTAAAACCTTCAACTAAAATGATGTCACTGTCTATTGTAACAGATTTATCAATGATTTCATCCAACCTTTGTTTTTCAGTTCGTGTAACTGTTTGTTGTAGATGATGTCCTTGAACAATACTTTGATCTGCACCTGCATTAAAATGTTTCATGTGATCAACAGTATTTGCCTGCAGTTCAATATCTGACAAGTTTAAGTCATGTTGACCGTGGTGTTTAACCGTTGCTACACAAAAGCCATGTGATTTTAAAAATTTCACTGCGTGCGTCATCAAAGTGGTTTTTCCCGAGTTTTTATAACCTACGATTTGTAATATCATAGCGTCGTATCCATTTCATATGCTTGTGATTCAGTTAAAATGACATCAACTGTGTGGCCTTTTTGATATCCTCTTGTACCACTAGGTAACACAATCATTGCATTACTATGCGCAATCGCTACTACTGCACCGGACTTATTAAATCCTGATGGCACAACCGTCATCTCTTTACCATTAAAAGTCACTGTTGCTCGAATAAATCTAGTAAATGGATTTGGCTTTTTAAAATCTTCCATGAGTGTGGCCTGCACAATTTGTGGATATATCGCTTTAGCGCCCATCATATGCTGTATTGCAGGTTTGACATAGAGTTCAAACCCGGTGAAACAAGCAGAGGGGTTACCTGATAATCCAAATAAATATTTGTTATTTGCAATAGCTACCGTAGTGACACTTCCTGGACGCATGGCGATTTTATTAAACAAGACTTTAGCGTTGACCGCTTCATAAATTTGAGGCAAATAATCGAAATCGCCTACTGACACACCTCCAGTTGTAATGACAATATCATGCTCAACCATTGCTTCACGCATCACTTGAATACTACTATTTAAATCATCTTGTTGAATTTTATATGCATTGACATCTAACTGATGCTTTTTTGCTAATGCAGTTATCATAGGACCATTTGAATTACGAATTTTTCCCGGTTCTAAATCGTCGCTAACATCCAACAATTCACTTCCTGTTGCAATCACAGCCACGCTAGGTTTTTCAAAAACTGGAACTTCTGTATAGCCATATGTTGCCAAAACAGCGATTGCACCTGGATTAACACATTGTCCTTTTTCTAATACAATATCGTCAACTTTGGTTTCTTCACCCTTTAACGAAACATTCTCATTTTCGCTAAAAGTTTTTCTTATTGTAAAATCATGTTCACCTTCGACAGTTTGTTCAAGCATAACTACAGCATCGGCGCCTTCAGGTATTTGTGCACCTGTCATAATTCTTACAGCTTCAAATGCTCCAACTTTTTTAGTTGAAACTGATCCAGCTCCAATGTGGTCAATGACTTTAAATTTAATGCGATTGTCACCGCTCGCCTCTTTTGTATCAATACTTCTTAATGCAAAACCATCATATGGTGATTTATCAAACCTTGGTATCTCATGAGTTGCTACAATGTCTTCAGCTAAAATATAGTTTAAACTTTCTGCTAAAGGTAAAGTGATTCTATTTGTAAAAATATTTTGCTTTACCACACGTTGAATTGCTTCATTCACTGGAATCGGATTTCTTTTCTCTACAGGCATCGTAAATCTACTCCTTATAATTAATAATTTCATGATATACTAGAACACGATTAGGAGGGATACTTTGACTGAATTCACCCATATAAACAAACAAGGAAATGCGAAAATGGTAGACGTCTCTGACAAAAACACAACAAAACGCTCAGCTACTGCGCATTCTAGTATTACGGTAAATCCAGCGATTTATAAACAAATCGTTGATCATACTAACCAAAAAGGGAATGTGCTTAATACTGCTCAAATTGCTGGTATTATGGCTGCAAAAAACACATCTGATATTATACCAATGTGTCATCCATTACCTTTAACTGGTATAGATATTACATTTGATTGGCAAGAAAAAACACAAGCATACACTTTAAATATACAAGCAACGGTCTCTACAACTGGAAAAACTGGTGTGGAGATGGAAGCACTCACTGCCGCTTCAGCTGTAGCACTTACGGTTTATGATATGACAAAAGCGTTAGATAAAGGTATGGTCATTGGAGAAACTTATCTACTCTCTAAAACAGGCGGTAAATCTGGTGATTATCAAAGATAGTTGTCTTAAATATTAATATGTAAGAAATAGAGTCCAACAAACTTACAACGTTGGGCTCTAATTTATTTTGTAATCTCTTGCACTAAATGATTCAATTCTGGTTTAATGAGCTTATTTAATGCTAATTTAACCGCACCAGTAGAGCCTGGTATACTGAAAATCAATTTATTATTTACCGTGCCAGCAATTGCTCGAGATAACAACGCACGAGTTCCAACATCTTCTGTATAACTTAGATATCTAAATAATTCTCCGAATCCTTCAATTTCCTTTGTAATCAAACTGGAAACAGCTTCTATCGTTACATCTCTTTGTGCTATACCAGTACCTCCTGTGGTGATAATGACATCAATATCCTCTACTAGCCAACGCTTTAATTGCTCAGTTATTACAGTTTGTTCATCTTTAACAATTTTATAATGTGATTCTGTAATCGTAACGTTTAATGTTGAAAGTAACTCTTTAACTAATTTACCACCTTTATCGGTTTCATAATCTCTTGTATCCGAAACAGTTAATACTGCACATCTAATATTTCTATCAAGCTTTACATTTGTATGCATATTAAACCTCCTTAGCCGAATAATTGGTTGATCAACGTTATCGCTTGTTGTGGACGAGTCATACCATGAATTAATAATCTCCCGCCTTTAAAGCTAACAATTCTATGTTTTTTGTATTCAAAATGTAACATGTAAGGATTACGTTGATATGGTATTTCTTGTTGTTGTAAAAATGCTTCTAACATTTCCTGGGAAATTTCTGGGTTTTCATATTGAACAGTATCTCTGCCACATAAACTTGCAAATTGTCTTTGTGTTGTATTGAGATAAGGATATGTCGGTTGTGTACCACAAGTTGTACAAGCACTATCATGCAGTTTACTAAAGCCAAATGTAAAGTGTGTACCTTCCCAAATATCACCGTAAGTAACTTTAGTCGCTATTGTTGCGCCAGTTAATATTTTTAATGCATCTCTTAATTGTAAACTGGTCGTCATAGTGACTGCTGGCTGAATAACACCTACTGTATCACAAGTCATATTAATTGCTGGTAACTGTGGAATTAAACAGTTAAAACATGGTGTTTGTTTAGGTAGAAATGTTGCTTCCACATAAGTACTCTGTACGACGCCACCGTAAATCCATGGTATGGTATTTTTATAAGCAAAATCATTAATCAATTGTCTTGTTTCAAAATTATCTGTAGCATCTAGTATAAGTTCAACATCTTGCGCATATGTTTCTAGGAATAATCGATCAACATGTGCAATATGTATGTGCAAGTTCAGATTTTGACGTATTGCCATTAGATTTCGTTCTGCTGCGATTACTTTAGGTAACTTATCTACTGCATCCATTTCTGTATACATCGTCTGGCGCTGCAAGTTACTAAATTCAATATAATCTCTATCGACAATCGTCAACTCACCTACACCAGCTCTCACAAGTCCTTCCGCAAGGTGTGTTCCTAAAGCACCCATACCTATAATTAGCACATGTGCATTCATAATTTTCTCTTGCCCAGATGTGCCTATATGCTTAAATAGCATTTGCCTTGAATAACGTTCTTCATTCACTATGAAATCCCTCACTTTGCGTCATTATTTTCATTATAAATCTTGGCGTTCTCTGTAACAACGGTTTGAATTCATTAATCAAAAATCATGTACACCATTTTTATTCATATTACACCTAAAAGGCAAAATAAAAGAGTAGGTACAAAATCAAAACTAGATATTGATTTCATAGTCCTACTCTTTATCGCAAAACAGTTTCAAAAGATATAAAGATACATTTATGGTGATTACTGATACTTTGATTTTTGGTATTAAAATCACTAATCATTATTTAAATTTGAATTTTCAATCCATCAAATGCAATGGTTGATTTTAAACCATCTTCTTCTAATCGCTCTTCTAATTGTTTAATTTGTGCCTTCGTTAAACTTTCAGTAGCTTCAATATGAGTAAAATATGTATGATTAGCATTAATAGTTTTAGCAATAGTCACACATTCATCAAATGTAACCTCTCTTAAAGCATTTAACATACCTTCTGGATGAATTCGTTCATTAGTTATAGGATTAACTTCATTGCTACCAAAAGGTAAAATAGCAACATCAACATTTTTCAACTTATCCGTTGGTCGAAAGCCTTTAATTTCATCTGGAATAATAAGTATACGTTTGGTATTTGTAGTTAAATAAAAACCAAACGCGAATTGCTCTGCTAATTGAATCCACTCTACCGTTGTGTCTTCAAAACTAATTTCTGCATCATTGTCAACAATTACTAGGTTAATTACGCCTAATGCTTCTAAATATTGAACATATTCCCAACGCGCAAAATATGCTTTAAAATCTTCCACTTCTTGAGTTGTAATATAAACCGTTGACGTTTTGGACTTAGGTACTTTGTGAATAAAATCAAAATTGAGTGTTTCCCATATCCTCATCCCCATCGTGTGATCTGGATGCCAATGAGAATAAATGCCATATTTTATATCATAAATTTTTGATTGTCTTAGTTGTTGAAATATATCTTCTGAAGTGTCGATTAGTAATTGTAAATCATGAATGAAGATACCAGGCCCTGTTCGTTTTTGTGCATCTTTATGCTGTGAAACTGATTGATAAAGTGTTGGTACACCCCCAGAAGTTCCTAAACATTCGATTATCATTGGATCACCCCCTACTTATTTATAAATGTGATCATAATTCTTACGCAACCTCTCATAAATTATAGTTGCATATCATCCGATATTAATAATTTCATGTGCCAGTACTTCTGCTTCATATTGAGAATGAGTAACAAAAATAATAGGTATATTCCATAATTTAAAGATTCGTTTTACTAACAAAATACTTTCTGCTTTTGTTGTATCATCTAAACTAGAAAACGGCTCATCTAGTAACATCAAGTCTGGTTTAGTACTTAATGTTCTAGCTAATGCAACACGTTGGGATTCACCACCAGATAAGCGTATTGGAAATTTATCTTTTAAGTGAACAATGTTTAATTGATTCATCAAATTGTCTATATGCTGTGAATACTGTGTCATAAAAGTGATGTTTTGAAATACAGTCATATTTGGAAATAATTGATAATCTTGAAATAAATAACCGATATTGCGTTTTTGAATTTTTACATCAATATTTGAAGTAGTATCTGTCAATATATGGTCGTTAATCTGTATAAACGCTTGGTCTGGTTGCTGTAGACCAGCAAGCATATTTAAAATTGTTGTTTTACCTATGCCTGAAGGTCCTTTAATGGCATAAATTTTAGGTGTAGTATCATCTATTTTTACATGTAATTGTGTACTATTTAAAAGATGATTCAAAGATATATTAAGCATTAACGAACCTCCCAATAACCATCTTTATTCAATAGATTGATTGTACCAATTACAGTGATAGCAAATGCAACTAATACAATCACCCATAACCATGCTTGATTCTCTTTTCCCTGCTCTACTAAAAAATATATTTCTAAAGGTAACGTGTTAGTTTTATTAGGAATATAACCTGCTACCATTAACGTAGCACCAAATTCTCCAATTGCCCGTGCAAAACTCATCATTACACCAGCAAGTATTGAGCGCTTAGATAACGGTAAAACTAATTTCATAAAAATTTTATTTTCACTTGCACCCATCGTTCTTGCAGTATTCAACATTTTAGGATCTATACTCCTAAATCCTTGTACAGTATGCTGATACATCAGCGGAAAGCTGACAATGATGGAGGCTATTATGGCACCAGTTAAAGTAAATACAACTGGCAAATGTAATACATCGCTAAAAAATCTTCCAACCACACTATGTGGTGAAAATACAATCAGTAAAATAAAACCCATCACTGTCGGTGGTAACACAATTGGTAAGACAATGAAACTTTCTAAAAGTCTCGTTATAAAGCCACGACGCTTATACAACCATCTTGATATAAAAACACCTAGTATCGTAACGATAATCGTACTGATAATTGCAACCCTTAATGATATCCAAAACGGCGTGACATCTGGCATTTCTGCTACCCCCTATACTTTAAATTTATATTTTTTTAAAATTTCTTGCGCTTCATCTGTTTTTAAAAATTCAATCCACGCTGTTGCTAATTTTTTATCTGAAACTGTCGCTGACTTATATGTGATTGGCTGTTTTAATTTAGCGGTTTGAATTTCTTTTACGTTACTATCACCATTTTTTTGACTTTGATATAAATCTGTTTTATAAACATAACCTAATTGAGCATTACCTTTTTCAACATAATTTAATACTTGTCGCACGTCTTTTGCAAAAACTAAATGCGGTTTAACATCATCATACAATTGATGATCTTTTAAGTATTGCTCAGCATATTTCCCTGCAGGCACAGATTTAGTCTCGCCGATAGCTAATTTTTCACCTTGTTTTAAATCAGACACATTCTTATATGTACTATTATCTTCACCTATAAGCACTAAGTCATTTTGTGCGTATTCATATTTATTTTGAGCTTGCTTACCTAAAGCATCTACATCTTTTGTATTTGCAGACATAAATACATCTACAGGTGCCCCTTTTTCTATTTGTTGTCTCAATGCGCCTGACCCACCATAATTAAAGGTGATTTTAGCATTTTTATGTTTTTTGTTAAATGCTCGTTCTAAATCTTTAGTGACATCTGTTAAACTTGCTGCAGCTGAAATATGTATTTCTTTCTTATGATCATCCTGAGTGCTAGCATCTTTTTCACTCTGCTTCTTATCGCTATTAGAGCATCCAGTTATTAATATACATGCCATAATCGTTGCAATCATTAAAAATTTCCAAGTGTTTTTCATTTGATTGTCTCCTTTTTCATATAATTATATGCCTATTTATTTCAAAAAAAAAGAGCGTATACAAAAGTAAAAGGTACTTCGTATAGCTCAATTTTCAAAATATTTATTGTAAAGATGCTATAAATGTTTTAAATGCACTTTGGCCTTGTGATGTGTTTTTAAATACACCTGCGTCTTCAAGTACACGTTTGAATTTGAAACCAAGTTCTTTTTCAATAATTTCATTTACGTTTTTCTCATGAATATCATATCGTTGTGTCATGTCTTCTGCCCATGGTTGATGTATGCTTGGCACTTGTTGTTGTTCACCTAATAAAAATGCTTTAACCTGTTGTAATTCTTGTTTTAATCTACCAGGCAAAATGGCAGTCCCCATTACTTCTATTAATCCAATGTTTTCTTTCTTGATATGTTGAACGTCTTGATGGGGATGAAATATACCATCTGGATATTGTTCCGATGTTTGATTGTCTCTTAAAACAATATCAAGTTCATATTGTTGTTCCCTATAACGGGCAATCGGCGTTACAGTATGATGACGCTCACCATTTTTACTGTATGCTCTTATATCTACAGTTTCATCTGAATAACTATTCCATGCTTTTCTAATAAATTCTGCCGCTGCCACCAAATCATTTTTATCTTCGCTTTTCAAACGAATAACACTCATAGGCCAATACAATGTAGAAGCCGTTACTGTTGAAAATTGTTTTAAGTTAAAATTGTTCATTTCCTTAGCATTATCCATCGGAAATGTGTGTCTACCCGATTGATAATGATTGTGTGTCAATATTGAACCGCCAACAAGCGGAATATCTGCATTTGAACCAATAAAATAATGCGGAAATTTATCTACAAAATCCAACAGTTGTACAAATGTTTGCTTATCTATCTTCATAGGAACATGTGATTGAGATAACACAATACTATGTTCTTTGAAATAGGCATATGGAGAATATTGAAATCCCCATTGTTCTTGTCCTAAGTTCAATCTGATGATACGGTGATTTGTTCTCGCTGCTTGTATTACAGACCCTTTAAAACCTTCGTTTTCCATGCATAGTGCACATTTAGGATAATCTGTTGCAGGCGCTTCTTTCGCTTTGGCAATTTGTTTAGCATCTTTTTCTGGTTTGGATAAATTGATTGTTATTTCCATATCACCATACTCACTTGCTGTGTTGAAATTTATATTATGCGCAATTGCATCTTCTTTCACATAATGATTGCGTTTGGTTATGTTATAAAAATAGTCTGTCGCTTTCTTTGGACTCTGTTGATATAATTCATAAAACTTATGGTTCAGTACAGATGGTCGTGGTGTGATTAAATCTAAGATTTGTGCTTCAATGATTTCTTTGCTATATAAAGCGTCATCTATACATTTCGCATTGATTGCTTCTTGAATCCAATATTGCGTTATCTCAAGTGCTGTAGTCTCAGAATTAAATTTGGAAGATGTTGTGTTCTCTATACCTGAAGCATTTAAAATACTCATTAATCTATTTTGAATATAAATGGCATCTTCCACTTCATAATCTCCATATGCTATAGCGTGAGATACAAATAGTTGGACAGCGTAGTGATTCAATAACATCCATTATACCTCCTGATATCCGTTAGGGTGCTTTTCATGCCATTGCCAAGCAGAACCAATAATATCGTGTATATCATCATGTTTAGGTTTCCATCCTAATACTTCCTGTGCTTTATTACTTGATGCAATTAATTTGCTAGGATCTCCAGCTCTTCTTTCACCCACAACTGCGTTTATTGTTTTACCTGTGACTTTTCTTGCTGCTTCTAAAATTTCAAACACTGAATAACCTTGGCTACTACCTAAGTTAAACGCACCTGATTCTCCACCATTTTTTAAATGTTGAAACGCTAAAATATGCGCATCTATTAAATCAACGACATGTAAATAATCTCGTATGCAAGAGCCATCTTCCGTATCATAATCATCACCAAAAACAGTTAGTTCATCTCTTTGCCCTAACGCTACTTGTAATACAATTGGGATTAAATGTGTTTCAGGTCTATGATCTTCCCCTATTATGCCGTTTTCTTTAGCGCCTGCAACATTAAAGTATCGGAGTGCAGCAAAATTCACACCATATGCTTCATGACACCAATGCATCATTTTTTCCATCATTAATTTACTTTCACCATAAGGACTTGTTGGTGTTTTAGAATCATTTTCTGTAATTGGCACAGAGTCAGGTTCACCATATACAGCTGCTGTTGATGAGAAAACAATATGCATGACATCATGGTTATACATCACTTCTAACAATACTTGTAGACCATTAACATTATTATTAAAATATGTTAATGGTTTCTCTACAGATTCACCAACTAATGAGTATGCGCAAAAATGAAATACACCTTCAATATTTTCACTATTAAATACATTTTCTAAAAATGCTTTATCACGAATATCACCTTCGTAAAATTTCGCTTTATTGTGTATTGCTGCTTTATGTCCAGTGCCTAAATTATCTACAACTACAACATCATAGCCTCTATGAATTAATTGGTCTACGGCATGGCTTCCAATATAACCTGCGCCACCTAATACTAATACGCTCATGGAAAAATCCTTTCTTTTTCAAATTTATTTTAAATTATTTTTACACCATCACTAATGCCCACATGATAAAACGATGGCTCATAGCCGATTTTTTCTATATATTTATTTGAGACTTCATCTTCTAGTGCTTGAATTTGATTTTTGTGCACTAAAGCAATTGCACATCCTGCAAAGCCAGCACCAGTCATTCTTGCACCGAGTACGCCTTCCACTTGTTGCGCAGTTTCCGCCAATGTATCAAGCTCAATACCTGTTACTTCATAATCATCTTTTAATGAGGCGTGCGAATCATTTAATAAATGGCCAAATTTTTCAAAATCATTAACAGATAATGCTTGATAAGCAAGTTTCGTACGTTCATTCTCTGAAACAGCGTGTTTTGCTCTTTTGCGTTTCACATCATCTTTAATAAGCATTTGATGTTTTTCAAATTGTTCCATTGTTAATTCACCTAAAGACTCAATATTTAATTTTTGTTGTAATGATGACAGTGCAGATTCACATTCACTTCTCCGTTCATTATATTTACTTTCAGTTAATGAGCGACGTTTATTGGTATTCATGATGGATATGACATAGTCTCCAAACTTAGCAGGTACATATTCATAATCTAACGTTGCAGTATCTAGTAATATGGCATGTTCTGCTTTCCCCATACCTATAATGAATTGATCCATAATCCCTGAGTTGACACCCATAAATTGATTTTCAGTACGTTGCCCTATCTTAATAAGTTCTAATCTCTCTAAATTCAAGTTAAATAACTGCTTTACCAACCAACCAGTTAGTAATTCGATTGATGCAGAAGATGAAAGGCTCGCGCCGTTTGGAATATTACCTTCTACCAAAATATCAAAGCCTTGATTAATTTCTGAAAAAGCTTCTACTAAATATTTAATAACACCTTTCGGATAATTCGCCCAATCATGCTCTTTATGAAAATCTAAATGTTCTAAGTCGAAAGAAATCATACCAACCGTTTCAAAATTATTAGAATATAGGCGAACCAATTTATCTTCTCGTTTAACAGCTAAACCATACGTTCCTAATTCAATTGCTGCTGGAAACACATACCCCCCATTATAATCAGTATGTTCTCCTATTAAGTTAATTCTTCCTGGTGCAAATGCACTCACTTCAGGCTTTACGTCAAATAAACTTTCGAATTTCTCGCGCATAGCTTCTAACATAACATCCCGCTCCTTTAAAAATCGATATACACAAAAATAAAAACCCTTAGTAAACTTAAATAAAGTTTACTTGTTTACTAAATGTTTTGTCAATACACTTCACTTATTAACTTTAAAAGTCATCCTTTCTTTCAGTTGTGCTTCTGCAATTACATGAATAGCAATTTTCCTTGTTTTATTTATTCTCTCTTCTGCCATTCTTACTGCTATTTTTCCGAAGTCGTCTATCGGTATATGTACGCTACTTATAGAAGGAACCGCATACTGAATCACTTCCAAATCGTTAAAACTTATCAATTTGATATCATCAGGTAAAGTGTATTTTTTTAGTTGTAGTTGTTGCAATATGCCTAAAGCGATCATATCGTTACCTGCGATAAAAACTTGAGGTAGATGCTGGTTTTGTAATACTTCGTTTACTGCATTTATACCATCTTCTTTATGCCAACCATTCATTAATACTTCACCTTTTCTTTGGTGCTTATTACACCAATCATTGAATGCGATATACCGTTTATCTTCAATATTTTGATTATTTAGTGTTGGCATGCCTGCAAGGTTTTTTATTGTATGAGTACCACCTACGTAAACAATATCGTTTAATTCTGAATGATCTATATCATCTAATAGTTGAGTCATTGCATCGTATAAATCCGAATATACTGCATCAACTGATTTAGGCGTGTTAGGGTTATTAATAACCACAATATTCTGATTGTAACTTTGCAATTCTAGAATAGCTTCTGCAGCAAAATTACCTACAACAATAATTGCGCCAGCTTTGGCTATTTTAGTAAAGTCAATCGCATCATGTTCTCCATCAATGCGAAGTGTTCTTTTTAATGATAGATTTAAACGTTTTACTTCTGCTTCAATAGCTAATCTAATCTCACGATAATACGGATCAGACATTTCTTTGGCTCTTGATGCATAAGTAATAATTTGTATGCTTTTATTTTTTCTTTCAGCTTTTTTATATTGAAAATTTTCTGCTATGTCGTATATTCTTTTTCTCGTTTCTTCCGAGACAGATAAGGTGGGATCATTATTTAATACGCGGGAAACCGTTCCTGGACTCACCCTTGCTTCTTTCGCAATATCTCTTATACTAGCCATTTGTCGAATCACCTCTCACTATTGTGTTTACTATAAGTTTACTTCTAAGTTTGGTATATATCAAACAAATATTGCAGTTAAGCTTTTGGATATAAATGCAATTTATTTTTTTGCAACAAAAAATACGCTAAAATAGATAGTGAATAGGAACTGGGGGGATAAATACTATGAACGAAGATGTTTTAACAAACCAACAAATTGTTAGATATGAAGAAGGTAAACTTATTGAAACAACAGATCACTATGTCACAGAATTCCCACTGACGATTATGGTCAATGGTGAAGAATTTGCAACGGTCATTTGCAGTCCAAATCATATGAAAGAATTAGTCCTAGGTTTTTTAGCTTCAGAAGGTGCTATTTTAAAAAGTGATGATTTGAAATCAATCCAAATTGATGATAGTAAAGGCTTTGCACATGTCGAATTAACCAAATCACTAAATGACCGGTTTGAATATTCTACTAAACGGATGATTGCATCTTGCTGTGGTAAGAGTCGTGAATTTTATTTCCACAATGATGCTGCAATAGCTAAAACATCAATGTCTAAAATTAAACTCACCCCTCACCAAGTCCTTAACATGATGACACGTTTACAAAGTGCAAGTAAAATTTTCAAACAAACTGGTGGATTGCATAATGCTGCCATCAGTGATGGAGAGGCATTTTTTGAACATAGACAAGATATAGGTAGACATAATGCCTTAGATAAACTTTATGGTTATTGCATACAACATCATATACCTGTGCGAGATAAAGTATTAATATTTAGTGGGCGTATATCTTCCGAAATCCTTATTAAAGCTGCGAAAATTGGCGTTGGTGTGATTTTATCTAAATCCGCGCCAACCACATTAGCTGTAACACTTGCCAATGATTTAAATATTACAGCAATTGGTTTTATTCGGGATGGTAATTTTAATGTTTATAGCCATCCAGAGCGCATAATATCATAATGTGTTAAACGCCCTTTACATCATAAAAATACCAAATTAAAGACAAATCTTAAGTGATGATTCACCTGAGGTTTGTTTTTTTATCTATTAAATGATGCACTTTGATAAAAGTATCTACACTCATTCAAAAATAATAATGTTTTTAATGTTGGATGTGGGTTAGCGCTAATACTTACAAAAAACATCAGCCAAATATTACACCATAAAACAGTACCTTCAGAAAATATGCATAAAAAAATGTCGACAAAGTTAATGGCTTTGTCGACAGTATAGTACGCTCACGTTGCGAGCATATTTTTTAATTAAAGTAAAAATGAGGCTTTTTCAAATATCTTCTTTTACAATGTGATAACAAAAACTGATAAAAACATAACCTTGCTTCACGTACATATCTTTAGCACTATCTTCTCCATCGGCGATCAAAATCAATGGTTTGGGCATGGCTAATTCTGCAGCAAAACTTTGCATCACACTACCGACGCCTTGTCTTTGATGGCATGTTAAAACACCAAATCCATCAATTTCCACAGTTGTCTCATCTATGATCAAATCTAATATACCAGCTGGAACACCCTGCCTATATGCTATAAGACGTGTTTTAGCATCATTAATATATTGATTTTTAATCATATTTGTACTTTCTTTAACATACCCCTCACCATATGGTGCTGCAAATTGACTATGCACACTAATATAATCATCTATAGTATGCGCATCCACTACTTTAACTTCTACTTCAGAGTCTATATACTTTTTGAATTTTTGAGGTTCAATCGCATATAACTCCATGAGTCCTAATTCAAATTGCTCTTGGCTAATTAATCCTAACCATTGTTGGTCTAATGCTACGTTTTCCGGAAAAGTAAAAGTTAAATGATTAGAGTTTTGTTGCTTATGAAAATCAGTTTGTGTAGCTATATCCGCTTTCCATTGTTGAATTGAAGGCATTTGTTTATACACCCATTTATTTGCATCAAATATTAAAGGCATTTGAGGAGTTAAATAAATAGTTTTATATGCATCTTCAACGTAAACATTCCCAGGTTGGAAAATATTACTCAAAGTTATGTTCACCATCATTTCTCCTCCTCTTTGTCTCAATTAATTCTACTTAAGTAATTGCTTGAATCGACTATGGTTTAACATGATATTGCCTATTAAACTAGCAATTAGCGCTTTAATAACATCTCCTGGCATAAAGACAAAAGATAACATGATTGATTTAGAAATTGGCAAATTTGTAATAAGTCCCATTATAATCGTACCCACAACATCTAACAAAACGACACCTATCAATACAGTTGTTATTAATAATACAATAAAGTTGATCTTTTTCAAATATAAGTCTCTTACAAGACCAATAAGATATGTAATAACAGGGTACATAAATAAAAAACCTGCTGATGGTCCTGCAAAAACACCAATACCACCACGGCCACCTGATAACAATGGTAATCCAGCAACAACTAAAAGTAATAAAACAACGACACTCAATGTGCCATATTTACGACCTAATAAAATGGCAGCTAGAAATATACCGATATTTTGTAACACAATTGGTACAGGCATTATGGGTAATGGTATTGCAGGTACAAAACCTAAAACTGCAATAATAGCAGTCATTAAAGCAGTATAAACTAAATATTTCGTTGACATCATCAAACCTCCTTCGATGAAAAAATTATACCATAAATGTAAACTGTTAAAAATAAAAAGTTTACAATTTAAATTTATAATCTTTTTCTAAACAAAAAAAAACATGAGCTTGAGACATCTTTGCTTTGTCACACGCTCATGTTTTATTTTGGTGATATTTATTTAAATCTCTAAAATACTACTGTAAATAATAGATTATGAATTCGTTTTTAAAAATTTCTCTTTCAAATCTTTTCTCATATACTCCAATGTATAAGGGTCGTTGTACCAATAAGTTTCTGCTTGCACTTCTATAACATGATTATTTTTAACTGCAGATAAGTTGTTCCATAGATCAGTTTTTTTATAACCTGGTTTTGATTTACCCTCACTCGTGGAAACGATATAATCACCAGCATAATCCGCTAGTTTTTCTTGTTTAATTTCAGCCCAGCCTTCTTTTTTAACTAACTCATTGAGTTTGTTAGGCATCTTTAATCCAAATGCTTGGTACATAACTTCTCCTCCACGTCCCCAGTTAGGTCCGTAAGTGTAAAGTTTTTTATCAAATTCATCAAAAATTGACACTGTTGTGTCTTCACCAATTTTCGCTTTGATTGCTTCACCATCTTTTTCAGTTTGTGATTTCCATTTTTCTTCCCATTTTTTTACTTTATCTTCTTTTCCAAGTAGTTTACCTAATTGTCTTTGTTGATCTAAATATTTATGTTTACCATAATCGTAAACAACAGTCGGTGCAATTTTCTTATACTTTTTAATGTTTTTATCTGTAGAGTAAGCTACGATCAAATCTGGTTTTGTTTTTGCAATTTTTTCAACATCATTTTCTCCAACTTTTTCAACATCTTTAAATTTATCTTTTAAAATATGACTGTTATCGACTTGCTCGTTGACAGCTACAATTTTACCTCCTAAATATTTTATTCCGCCTGCGTATGTAGGTGCAACAACTGCAATACGTTCAGGATTTTTAGGTATATCAATTTTCTTTCCGCTATCTAATGTATAAGCTTTTGTGTCTTCTTTATTACTATCTGAGCCGCTTTCAGATTGTTTGCCGCAAGCTGCTAATATTAGAACCATTATAATTATTGGAAATATTAATTTTTTCATAAGTCTCCTCCATTGAAAATGATTATCATTACCATTGAATTATATAATGATTATAAAATTTGTACAATAGAAAACCTAAAATTTTTATTATTTTAAAAAATAAAAAAAGGAATGAGTTAGAAAATCAACTTTAATCATTGATTTCATATACTCATTCCAATATAAATCGTTTATTCAAAGATTTCATTGACTATAAAGACAAGCCATGTTCTCGGCATTTATTTAAAGTGGCCTAATACACTATGCGCAATATTAGTATAGGCCATGTCTTCCATCGGCGGATTATGCAGACCAGCTCGCATATCTCTATAATAACGTTGCAATGGTCGTTCCATTTCTAAACTCTTAGCGCCCACAATACGCATGGCAATATCTATTACTTCTAAACCTTGATTCATCACCAACACTTTACTTGCTGAAGTTTCATTCCAAATCGGTATCTCTTGTTGTTGGTTGTATAACGCTGCAGTACTCCATAAAAAGTGGCGTGCAGACAATAGTAATGATTCCATTTTACCAACATTTTGCTGTACAGTTGAAATATCGCCAATCACACCATCAATACTTGCAGGACTATAATTTTTTGCAAAATCTACGGCATAATCTCTGGCCGCTTGTGCAATACCTAGATATGTACTAGGGATATGTAGTATCCAGCCATTAGGTTGCTTGCCACCCGCACCTCTTATTTCTACAAAATTTTCTTCTGGAATGAAAACATCATTTAAAATCAAATCGTGACTTTCAGTTGCACGCATGCCTACCATATTCCAATTGTCTGCAATCTCCACACCAGGCGTATCTTCAGATATCAAGAAAAAACCAACAGTATCAATTTCTTCATAATAGGCACTTACAATAAAATGGCTTAATCTTTTACTCATTGAAGTAAAGGTTTTGACCCCATTAATCACAAAACCGTTATCTTTTTTTATTGCATGTGTAGCAGGTCTTGCGCCGCGTGTAGGACTACCTGTTTCGGCTTCACTGACAGCTCTGTTAACTAATGCACCTTTTTTCACTTCTACTGCAAAGCGCTCTAGCATATCTTGTTCCCAAGCATGTTGTTCATATAATTGCCCAACAACACTAAGGTGCCAGCCAACTGAAAGTGCAGTCGCACCATCTATTGCTCCTAAATATGTCTGTAGTACAACCATATCTTCAACAGTCGCACCCTCACCACCATATGCTTTAGGTAACGTTAATGACGTATAACCTTCTTTTACCAACCAATCAATATTTTCATATGGAAATCTTGAATGTTTATCATTATAATCAGCTTTTTCTTTAAACTGCGCTTTGATTGAATCAAATTTATCTATCCACTTTTTTTGTATCTCTGTATGTATTAATGCAGAATAATTCACAGTGTCCACCTCATTTTAGACTTTTCTCTATTAAACTTAGTGTAACACTCGCTTATAACGAATAAAAGCTATTAGATTACAAAATCTTACTTTACCGATAAGGATTAATGTGATACTTTGTACGTATTGATATTCTGGGGGTTTAAAATGATTACAGTTGAACATTTAATACATAAATATAAAAATCATACTGTTCTTAATGGCGTTAGCTTTTCACAAAATAAGGGAACTGTGACTGCTATCATCGGTCCAAGTGGATCAGGTAAAACAACGCTACTTAGAACATTGAACGCGTTAGCGATACCAAAATCAGGTACAATTCAAATTGGTAATCAAAATTTTGTCGCCGATAAACATTCAAAAAAAGATATTTCACAGTTAAGAAAGAAATCTGCGATGGTGTTTCAAAACTATAATTTATTCAAAAACAAAACAATTCTTGAAAACATTACAGTTGGCTTGATACATGGTAAAAAAATGCCTGCTAAACAGGCAAATGAAATGGCCATTTCTTATTTAGAGCGTTTTAATTTATTAAACCAAAAAGATAAATATCCTTCACAACTATCTGGTGGTCAAAGTCAACGCATAGGAATCATACGTGCCTTAGCGCTTAATCCAGAAGTACTGCTATTAGATGAACCTACGTCTGCGTTAGATCCTGAATCAATTCAAGGCGTATTGTCACTTATCAAATCTATTGCACAAGAAGGCATGACCATGGTAATCGTCACTCATGAAATACAATTTGCTAAAGCAATTGCAGATCAAATTCTATTTATAGATGAAGGTAAAATATTGAAACAAGGTACACCACAATCAGTTTTAGAATCTTCTGATTCTAAAAGAATTAATCGTTTTTTAAACACCGTAGAAATGGAGCGTGACTTATTATGAAAAATAATAAGTTACGCATTTTAATCATTTCATTGTTGATTACGGTGTTATTTAGTGGATGTAGTCAAACACAAGAATCCTCAAGTCATAATAATAAAAAAGAAATCAAAGTAGCAATTTCTGCAGAAGTTAATCCGCCTTATTTGTATACAAATAAACAAAATGAGTTTGCCGGTTTGGATATAGACTACCTAAAACTATTAGAAAAAAAGTTACCGCAATATCAGTTTAACTATGAAGTTGGCGAAGAAGAATCTAATCTTGTAGGCATTGGCGCTGGAAAGTTTGATATGGGAATTAACTGGTTTTTCAAAACGCCTGAACGCGAAAAACAATTTCTCTATCAAGACGTTCCTTATAGTTACGCATTGCCTTTAATTGTTGTTCATAAAAATAATTCTGATATACATTCACTCAATGACTTACCTGATAAAAAATTAACACCAATGGCACCGAGTGGCGGGTTATACTCTATATTATCTCAGTATAATAATTCACATTCTCCAAAAATTGATATCGATACTATTCAAGAACCTTCTAACGGGGACAATTTAAAAATGGTTAGCAATAATAGACGTGATGCCATGATTTTAAACTGGAACACTTACAATGCGATTCAAAAACAAATCAATGCTGATGTTAAAATTGGCGGAATTATAAAAAAAGAATCATTGCATATTGTCTATAATAAAAAGCATCAAAAATTGCATGACGACATTGATCAAGCTACTCAAGAACTGATAGACGAAGGTGAATTACAAAAACTTTCTGAAAAATATTTTGATATCAATGTATTTGATGATTTGGATGAAATAAACAAGCAAAAAGATAAATTGGAGGTACAATCATGACAAATTCTGTTAACTGGGGTGATTTATTCGGCCAAGTTTTACAACAATTACCCATAACACTATTCATCTTTATATTGTCACTCTTTTTTGCCTTAATACTTGGGTGCTTATTAGCAACCATCCGTATCAAAAAAGTAAAAGTATTATCACCTATCGTCCGTATTTATCTGTCTTTTATTCGAAGTACACCTTTAATTTTACAACTTTTTTTGGCATATTTTGCTTTGCCGCAATTATTATTATTCATCCAAATCGATATCAATCATTTTAGCAGACTGTTTTTTGTGATTTTAGCGTTCACATTGCATACGGGAGCTTATCTTTCAGAGATTATACGGGCAGGATACCAATCAGTAGACTATAGCCAAATTGAGGCAGGACTATCTGTCGGTTTATCTTACCCACGGATTTTAGTAGATATTATAATTCCACAAGCGTTACGCAACAGCATTCCAAACTTGACGACACAAGTGATTGAACTAATTAAAGACACATCTTTAGCTTTTACAATTGGGATTATTGATATGATGGGACAAGTTAAATTAATTATTGGAAATAACTATGGACTAGGTATGTTAGAAGTTTATGTCGTTATATCTATTATTTACTGGATAATCGCTCTTATCATACAAACTATATTTGCACTCATCAATAAACGAGCCCAAAAACCATATCGTGTCTAAGGAGGTAATACTTTGTCATTTATACTTTATACTGTTTCAGAAGTGCTTAAGGGTGTGCCAAATACAATTATTATTTCAATTGTAGCAATGATCGTAGGTTTAATTATCGGCACACTATTTGCTTTTATTCAAACAAAAAAAATTCCAATTATCTCTCAATTTATAGTGATATATAATTCTTTTTTTAGAAGCACACCACTTATTGTCCAATTATTTATTATGTATTATGGCATACCAAAATTAGTGATTTGGAGTAATGCACAATTTACATTGACAATTAATCCTGATATTTTCTCACCATTAGTTATTGCATTTATTGTGTTTTCCTTACATGCTGTTGCATATTTGTCAGAATCTATTAAAGGGGGATTACTTTCAGTCGATACCGATCAAATTGAAGCTGCTCAAACTGTAGGACTTTCAACAATTAGAACTTACAAAGAAATTATATTACCGCAAGCATTCAGCTATGCGCTTCCCAATATTGAAAATCAATTTATAATGCTTATCAAAGGAACTTCTCTAGCATTCGCAGTACAAGTTACTGAGATTATGGCAGTTAGTCATGTTATTGCAAATGAAGGCTATCGTTTTATAACTGTATATAGTGTAGCAGCAATATTTTATTGGTTACTTGCCATAGTACTAGAATTGTTATTTTCTAAAGTTGAAAACCGTTCAGCACAATATATGACTTCAAAAACCACAGCATAAATCACAATAGAACAAAATCATTTTCATATAGACACTTATTTAAATTTTCTGTTTTATCGATTTCCAATACTCCATGTGCTTATCTATAATTTTAACCTTGACACATGTATACAAAACGACTTATTTTTTACAGTTAATATAATAGTTAGTCGTATGTACTGAACATTTGTGATGCGTTTTCTTTTCAATCTCACAGTGACAAAAAATCAGCACTCAATATAAAATATGAGTATCAAAAAGGCCCGTAACTACATTATTTCAAAATGTAGTTACGGGCCTTGATATTGATATGGACGTTCCAGTCTTTTTAAGTTTTCATTTATTCCTATAACATTGTCTTTAATAGCTACATTGCTAAACTTTCGGCATACTGTCTTTTTCTTTTATAATAATTCTTAACCTTTTTAGGCATTCTACCATTTTGTAATTCATCTTTAGTTATAATAGGATAATTTTTGAACACAATAGATCCTAAGTAACCACAAACAGCACTTCCTATTGCACATAATAATGCAACGATAATCACAGTCAATGCATTATTAAAGCCAAACATCACCATTAAACCTGCAATTGGCGTTGCAGTGCCTGTTGCTTCATTAACAAGTCCAAACATAGCAATAATAACGCCCGATACAGCACCGCCTACAAAATTTGTAGCATAAACAGGAATTGGATTGGCAGTAACGATATCTGCTTGTGATAACGGCTCAATAGCCACAGAAATCGTTGTTTTACGATCACCGAACTTCATTCGTTTAAACAAAACAAAGTTCATAAACGATGATCCAAAAACTGCCAATGCACCAATTGCCATTGGTGTTCCTGTAAGTCCTAATAACGCAGTCAATGCCATTGAGCTTAAAGGTGCAGTTGCTACAACTGTTATAATCCCCCCTAGCACTATCCCCATTAGTACTGGGCTTGAAGTTGTCGAATCTTTAATGATATTACCTATTTGCAATAATGTCGCATCTACAACAGGTGCTACACCAATTGCAATAATTCGTGTGATAGGTGCAATGATAATAATTGAACCTATTAAATCCAAACCATCGGGAAATTTTTGTTCTATCCATTTCATACCAAAACTGGCTATGTAACCTGCGACAAAACCTGGTAGTAAATCCATGTTACCGCATGCAACGGCAATAACAAATGCATATACAGGAGAAACGCCCATTGCTAAAGCAACTAAACCAGCAGCAGCAACCCCGCCTAAGCCACCTGCCGCTTCACCTAACTGGCCTAAAAATGGAATTCCCATTAAATCTCCACCTACATATTTATGAAAGGCTTCGACTAAAAAAGAAGCAATTGCAGCATTTGCTAGCGCTCCCATTGCTTTTCCACCATTTGGTGCCTTACTTGTAAAAAGTGTAAATAAACATAAAACAATACCTAAAAATATAACCCCTAAAAGTAAATTCATAAAAACACCCTTCTAATATTTGTATGCGCTTTCATTTAACAAATATTAGTATATCACATTTAATGTTTTACTCAAATAATATTTTGGTTCAATATATAATTAATAAAATAAAATTACACTTTTCAGAATATTCGTTTTTTTATATATGTAACACGACTCATTTTCAAAAGTGAGTTACTTTAGGTAGTCTTGTAATGTTTTTATCATATGTTCAATTTTCTGACGTTGTGTTTCATTTATATATACAACAACTGTACGTTCGTCAATATCACTTCTCTTTTTACTCAAATAACCCATTTTAATTAATTTTTGCAATGCTTTCGTTAAATAGTACGGTTTTAACTCTGAATATTGCGCAATTTCTTTTGCGGTAACCTCATAAGATTGACACTCATGTATATAATTCAAAATAAATATTTCTTCATAATTTAATTTGTGATATTTCTTAGTTTCTTTGAAAAACTGTTTCCCTTTTTGATACAAAGTTATTAATTCGTTTAGTTCACTTAATTCTTTTAATTTTTCCATAAAACCACTCCTTATGTTTTTTCATGTTGTTAATATATTTCAATGTGTGCCTGTCTTTATGTAATATAATTTTATCCTATTTATGCTATTGAATTCAATATGGCTTACTATGAAAAATATTAGGTTTTACTACTATTTTTTTAATATCACTTTTTATTATTAAAATTTAGTGCTACATATATCCTTTTTGTTACTAAAAATTCACTAATAGCTTATATAAATTTTTAAAATTATTAGCATTTGCTTTTAATTTAATAAATTGAAGATCACTAAAACCAACTAAAAATACTTCGGCATATCTAATAATAAGCATTGTTATATACGTCAACCAAACAACTATATTAACCAAACAAACTACCTAATGTCATGGAGCTATGTTGTAGCACTCTCTCATTATAAACACATAAATATCAAATTATCATTTTCAAAGTGTAATGTCGTTTTTAAAACGAAATGTTTCAATTATCACTATTTACAAGTAATTTTCTCATAAAAAATCTGTATAAAAAAACAACTTGAGACATTTATTAAAATCCCAAGTTGTGTTAATTTCCATTTCTTATTTTTCTTTATTTAAAAAGAAACACTTTATCATATTGATATCTAGACGATACCTTAATGAATAATTATTTCTTTTTACAATCTAACGTATCTAATAAGCTAAGCGCTGCTAATCCTGTTAAATCAAGTGCATGTTTTGCACCTGCTTTACCATGTCCAGCTTCAAAGTGTTTATACGCTGCTACACCTAGCACAGTAATCGTCATTAACGAAGCAATACGTGATAATCTTTTACTTGCAAAGCTTAGCACGAAAAATACTGCACTTAATGATTCTAAAGCACCAGCTAAAGGTACTGCATTTGCAGGTAAATTAAATACTTCAGTAAAAGTATCTTTCATAGATTTGTCACCTTTTAATTTTGGTTTCGCTGCACCATATAATTCTTTTGCTAATTTTAAATTTGTTAAATAACGTAATATCATTTTTACTCTCCTTCTATTTGTTTTCAAAATATTTATCTACAATAGGTTTTACCCGCTCACCCAATAATTTAATGGTGTTTATTGTATGCTCATGTGGCATTGAACCTACAGGTGTATGCAACATAAAGCGAGATAAACCTAGTGTTTCAACAGTTTCAATAATTTTATTAGCCACAGTTTCCGGACTTCCAACATATAATGCACCATTCGGGCCTGCTTCACGAATGAAACTATTTTCATCATATAGTGGCCAGCCACGTTCCTTAGCTAATACATCATGGCTTGCTTTTACTGAAGGGAAAAATTCACGAAAAGCTTGTTCATCCGTTTCAGCAATATACCCCCAAGAATGCGTAGCAATCGGTAATTCTTTCACATCATGACCATAGGATTCGGCTATCGATTTATACATATCAATATTTCTGCGGAATCTTTTGGGGTCACCGCCAATTATAGCATAAGTGATGGGTAATCCTAATGCTCCTGCTTTCAATGAAGATTCAGGTGTTCCACCTGTAGCTATAGAAATAGGTAAAATACCATGCTCAACTCTAGGATAGACACCTAAATTTTGTATATTGGGTCTCAGTTGACCGGTCCAATTTACAATTTCATTTTGATTAATTTGCATTAATAATTCAATCTTTTCATTAAATAATTGTTCATAATCATTTAAGTTATACCCAAATAGTGGAAATGATTCTATAAATGAACCTCTTCCTACCATTATTTCGGCACGACCATTTGAAATTGCATTTAATGTTGAGAACCTTTCATAAACTCTTACAGGATCATCTGAGGATAGCACAGTTACAGCACTACTCAATTTAATTTGCTTTGTATTTCTAGACGCTGCAGCTAAGACTGTAACAGGATCAGAAACGGCATAATCAGGTCGATGATGCTCTCCTAACCCATAAACATCAAGACCATAGTCATCTGCAATTTCAATCTCTTCTATGATATTTCTTATTCTCTGAGCATTGCTAATTGCAGATGTTTTACCTTTATCGGTGAAAATTTCACTATTATCAGCAAATGATGTTAAGCCAATCTCAATTTTCATTAATTCACCTCGCTTACCAAGTATATTTTTTATACTCATTATCTTAAAACCTTTCAAATAAACTGTCAATAGCATTGCTCATGAACATTACAGCCGTATTTGTATAAATTACTCTCAATTCTTTCAAAAAATAAATAATCTCTAACTTTAGAAAATAATATATTATTTAAATAACTAAATTTTAGCATTTGTTAGCATTTGTAATTTTCTGTTATTTTACAGATTTGTAATAAATTAGAGTGAAAGATTACACATGAAATCATTAAAATGTGATAACAATGGGCGCTGAGAACTATATAAAACTAATGTTATTTGTTACATCTAACGATTAATTATTAGAGTTAAATTACAAAATGATAACATTGCACACAAACCGACCATTATCTGATAAAGTATTGCTTGTCGTTAAAAAACAACGAAAAAAAATATTTTAAACTATTGTCATTTAGAGACTGAGATAATAAATTAAATGCTTTATAATTATTAGGAGGATATTTTACAATGAAAAAAATCGCTACAGCTACAATCGCTACTGCAGGAATCGCTACTTTCGCATTTGCACAAAACGAAGCAGATGCTGCTGAAAATAATAATGGTTATAACCCTAATGACCCAACTTCTTATAGCTATTCATATACAATAGATCAACAAGGTAATTACCACTACACTTGGCAAGGTAATTGGAATCCAAGCCAAGCAGACCAAGCTCATTCAAATAACAATGGCTATGCAAGTAATGGTCAAAGCAGTAATTATGGTTCTACATATGGTAACGCTACTCAATCATATACAGCTAATAATAATACAACTGGTGGCGGTGGAGCTGCTTCAAATTCAACTTCAGACCGTAACATCAAAGTAACTACAACAAGCGCGCCATCAAGTTCATCAAGTTCTATTTCTAGCACTTCAGGTTCTTCTAACAACCTATATACTTCTGGCCAATGTACTTATTATGTATTTGATAAAGTCGGTGGTAAAATCGGTTCAACTTGGGGTAACGCTAACAACTGGGCAAGCGCTGCAGCTGCTTCAGGTTACACAGTAAACAATTCACCTTCACAAGGTTCAATCTTACAATCTTCAACTGGTGCTATGGGACACGTAGCATATGTTGAAAGTGTAAACAGCGACGGTTCAATCCGTGTATCTGAAATGAACTATGGTCAAGGTCCTGGTGTTGTTACTTCACGTACAATTTCAGCTAGCCAAGCTTCAAGCTATAACTACATTCACTAAATGTAAGCACATAAAAATAGCTAGACATAATCAAGCAGCAATTTCTATTGAAACGATATAGAAATTGCTGCTTTTTTTATTTCACTTTTAGCTTTTAATTGGATAATATCATTTACAATTATTCTAGATATATTTAATTAGTATTGTTTTTTCTAATACATATCAATATTAGCGATTTTGCAAAGTGGTACGGACTTAGAAGTTATATGAAATTTATATAGTGTGAATAATTACTAAGTTGGAAACCTGTATTTTATCACAAGCCAGCTACATCAACGATCATCAACACATACGCTTTAAAATATTAAAAAACATACTAAGATTAGTTTTGAAGCAATTTTAGTATGTTTCATATCATCACTAGATGACTGGAACTCAAGTCACCATTTGGTACTTTTATCAATTCTAGTCATCTTTTATGTACACTTTTAAAGTGATAAATCTTCAATGATGCATCAGCTTATATCTAAAATTAGCAATATAATACTTGCTTGTATCATTGTAAAAATAACATGACTACCATCATAGATTAATTTAATTTAGAGAATTAAAACCATTTAAATTATGGTTTGTGCAAGTATAACTATACATATATCATTTGTGTATTGTTAACATAAATCGGCTTTATACTGTACCATCGCTACAATATACAATATAAAACCGACTATAAAATAGATAATAGAAGGATATTTAAAATCTTTACCTATATTGAAATATTGATGTATTCCTATAACATAAAGTAATATCGCTACAATAATTACTAAATTCAATACGGAACCACCTCATCCATAGTTTTGTTTAGCCGAATTAGCTATCTCATAAACATATTATTAATAATTCCACTTAAATCTATCTAAAAAAGTAGTAATATAAACAAGTTTGCAACTTGAATACATTACTACTTTTTTCTTAATTTATTATCACAATAATACTATGTTACTTTTATCCTTCGCTAACTTTAGCTTTCTTGATGCCAATACCACTAAATCCATAAAATATTGCAAAGAAGACACATAAATAACAAGGCACAGCCCAAATAAAGAATTGATCGACAGAAACGCCTAATTGTTGGGTATAATAAATACCAGATGTTCCCCAAGGTATCAATGGTATAATCATTGTACCTGAATCTTCCAATGTTCTAGATATATTTGAACGATCCAAGTCCATTTTATTATACATATCCATCATTAATACACCAACCATGATTATCACTACAGAAGCAACGCCTGCAGCTAACACCATCATTAATCCACCTACAACTGTAGCAAGAATTAAAGTCCCTACAGAATTAATATTACTAGATATTTTCTTCAAGATTACATCTAAACATCCTGCTTTTTCCACAATACCAGCAAAAGCATAGCCACAAAAGATTGTGACTACAATTTCTGTCATACTCATCATACCGCCCTGTTCTATTAAATTAATCGCTTTTTCGGATAATGAGCCATGTAAATTTGGTACCATACTTTTATTAAAACCATCAAATGTTGCTTTAAAGCCATCTGTCACTTTAAAACCATTATTAAATGCACCGATAACAATCGCACTGACACTAGAGATTAACATCGATGGCACTGTTGAAATTTTAAACAACAAGCATACAATAATAATGATTAACGGTAACCATACGAAAAAGTTAATGTTATAAATCGTTGATAGTTCCTTAAGCATCGCATTCACTTGTGAAGTATTCGCATTACCTTTAAATTGTAAACCGGCAAAATACCACACAATTAATCCGATGATAGACGCTGGAACCGTTGTCCATATCATCGCTCTTATATGCGAGAAGATATTCACCTTAGTAACTAGTGCTGCTAAATTAGTCGTGTCTGATAGTGGTGACATCTTATCACCAAAAACTGCACCTGCAATAATCGCACCTGCTGCCATACCAGCTGGAATATTTAATTGTGCACTTATCGCCATCAGCGCTATGCCTGCTGTAGATGCTGACCCCCACGCAGTACCAGTAGCAACTGATGTAATTGCACAAATAATAAATGCGGATACTAAAAACAGATTAGGATTTAAAAATTCTAAGCCATAATAAATCAGTGCAGGCACTGTTCCCGAATACATCCAAGTACCCACGATTATACCTACAGATAATATAATATATATCGCTGGCATAGCAGTCGCTAAACGATTAGTAATCCCTTCTTCTAAATCTTTCCATTTTAAACCTACGCGTCTCGCAATAATTGCAGCATAAGCTGAAGAAAGAATAAGTAATGCTTGAATTGGAATATCAAACACAACAAAACCAGTTATTACAATAATAATCATCACTATGATTGTTGAAATAGATTCTAAAAAAGTTGGTTGTCTTTTCATACACATTTCCCCTTATTTATATGAATGAATATTATAATTAGTACAATCCTAACTTATCTTTTCCTAACTCATCTATCGTTAATCCTTCTTCAAAGAAGTCACGTTCTAAAATTGTTGATGCAATAATGATAATCGCATCAATGTTAGGTGTTGGCACATCAATTTCTCTTCCTAAACTTGACCAAAGCACTAAACCATATGCAATATCTTCTGTTAAATAACGATTTTTTACATGATTAGGTCCTTTAATTTGAGAAAATACAGGACTCGTATTAAACAAACGATTGAGTGGTTCATCTTCATCTTGTCTTTCTAGATAACCACGTTCAATTCGAGCTTCTTTTGCAGAAGATAACTCAAATCCTAATTTTCGCCCTAGTGTTAGTCTCTCTAACTCTACTGCATGTAATAAACGCACAGTATGTTTTGTGATTCCCTCTTCATACAACGCAAATTCATCAGCATAATCTATTCTTCCTACATTTAATAATGTTGGTCCTGGATGAACTTCAGGATTACCATTTTCTAAATTTGTTTTCCATAAGCTTTCTTCTTTTACAATATGAGGATATAACTGCTCAATTGTATCAAAGCTATCACTTAACTCTTCTTTATCATATGTTGAAAAATGTACTTTTCTAACATTTAAAGATAAATCGACACGTGCTGCTTCAAAATCGACACGCGTACCATAAGTTAATGTATTTACTTCTGCAAACTTAGGCATTACATCAATATGCATATCTTCTAACACATTCATAAAACGTATTGATCCCATTGCAGCAGCAATATTAAAGAAAATTAACTGATTCGCTTTGATAAATGGCGCCATTGTGTGCGCATAATGTTCAATAAATGATGATGGTATCACAACTTGTATAACATCAGCACCTTCAAGCACGTATTCCATATCATCACTTATGTCAGTAAATTTTACGAAGGTTTCTTCACCTTCATTATTAAATGTAAATCCACCTTGTTCAATGGCTTTGTCAAATTTATCTATAGACTGATTTCTACAATATAACTTGACTTCATGTCCTTTATTAACCATATCAAGTGCTGCAGTAACAGCACCATTACCTGATCCTACAATAGCTATCTTCATAAACACCCTTCTTTCTTTAAACATTGAATTTTTTTCGTATTAAACATTACTCTCATGTATAACCTATTAAGAAAAATGATAAACACTGGTATACAACCTATTTAATTTTCTCAATTTAAAGGTACTTAAGTGCATTTCTATATTTTAACAATATCGCCACTTTGTAAACAGGCTTTTTATAAAATTTTTCAAATAATGTACAACTCATTTTTGGTTTTGTTATAGTAATAGTAAATTAAAAGGAGGAATAATAATGACTGAAGATTACGCAAATCGTGAAGTATTAAATCAAGAACCTAATAGTGATGCAAGATTGATGGCTACATTAATTTATGTACTTAGTTTTTTCACTACATTTTTAGCGCCACTAGTCATTTGGCTTATTAAACGTGAAGATTCTGCATTTGTTGATAGAGCTGGTAAAAACTATTTTAATTTTCTAATTTCATATGTTATCTGGCTAACCGTTTCAACTATTTTGATGTTTATTCTCATAGGCTTTATTTTATTTCCTATTTTCGCAATTTTAAATTTTATTTTTACAATAGTAGCAGCCGTAAAAGCATATAATGGCGAAGATTATTTACCTCCGTTATCTATTAGATTTTTCAAATAATTTATATCAAAATTTTGTGATTCTTTACACCTTCTGTAATATACAAATTTAGTATATGTGTAGATAATCGTGTTAAACCTTATACTTGTGCATT
Organism: Staphylococcus ureilyticus; assembly: GCF_002902235.1. GTDB lineage: Bacteria > Bacillota > Bacilli > Staphylococcales > Staphylococcaceae > Staphylococcus > Staphylococcus ureilyticus. The sequence goes on along the minus strand of NZ_PPRL01000049.1, from coordinate 25,911 downwards.
TTATACTATATTACAACAATATTAGCTTTTGTAACCTCACGTGTTGTTTATTACAACAATATGTGAGGTCTTTTTAATTGTTTTACAAATACGTAACATTCCACACAAAGTGATAATCTTCTGTTATTGTATAAATTGTCGTTGAAACTAACGCAGTAATTATAAAAATAAATTTTATTAAAATAATAGATGAATTAAATTTTGGGAGGACTTTTTTATTATGAAAAAAATAGTAACAGCAACAACATTAACAGCAGGTATCGGCGCAGCAATTGTAGGTTTAGATCACGGAAATGAAGCAAACGCAGCTGAACAATCTACTCAAGCTAACCAAAACACTACTCAAGCTACATCAGGATCAAGTGCAAACTTGTACACTGCTGGACAATGTACATGGTATGTATTTGATAAAACAGGTGGTCAAATCGGCTCTACATGGGGAAATGCAAATAATTGGGCATCTGCAGCATCTTCAGCAGGATATACAGTTAATAATTCTCCAGAAGCAGGTTCTATCTTACAATCTAGTGAAGGTAGCATGGGCCATGTAGCATATGTTGAAAATGTAAACAGTGATGGTTCGGTTAATGTTTCTGAAATGAACTATAATGGTGGACCATTCTCAGTAAGTGAACGTACAATTTCAGCTGGTGAAGCTAGTTCATATAACTATATTCACTT
>NZ_PPRL01000049.1:0-25219 GCF_002902235.1 Staphylococcus ureilyticus | reverse complement strand
CTAATATTGTCATTAAGTCATCACGATTGGGAGTCATACAAAACATAAGGTCTTATACTTATTTCATGATTTTATGCGTATGATAAATACAGTTATTTATATTAAAAATGTCAATAACAATCTGTTTTTAATAACAAGTAGTAACTTATATAAGCGTCTGGGACATAAATCCCCATTCTTAAAATAAGAGGACCAATCCTTAATATGGATTGGTCCTCTTTATATTTAAAATTTTACGATTTTGACTGTGCGTAGTTGACTAGGGGGGATTGTGCGAGCCTGTCGTCTCTCACTCATACGGATTCCCACGGGCGTTAGTACATAACAAAATCGATACAACTTATATTTTGTCATTCAAAAAATAAGATTTATACGTATCATTTAATAGCCGCTATTAAATTAACGAGCGATATATGTATAAGATTATAACTTGACTCTACAAACACTACCAATGGAAAGTTCAGTTCATTTTCTCACAAAAGATATGCCACGACATATTAATGAATGAAATCGATAAAACAATCCCTGAAAATGTATTCGATGCATTTAAACATCTTGTGGTGCAATATCATACTAACAAGAGGTTAAAAATCACTATATATATGTACACATAATATCATTCTCTAGTCGTAAAATAGAAAAATTGCTTAATGATCGTAGCTGAATGATGTGACTCTCACAAAATCAACCGCCTTTTTATAAACCAATAAATCACTTTAGAGTAAATCCTAAAACAATTGTCCTATTATAATCATTATTTCTTTATATTAATGGTATTTAATAAAAGAAAAGTAGCGACTCAATGAGCTAATTATAACTAAAACCATATTTAAAAAGGCAATTTCTATATGATTTCAATAAAAATTGCCTTTTCACTTGTCAAAGTACTGTATATACTAGACCCTTTTATATTGAATTAACGCTTACATATTGCAGGCTAATTAAAAGTTTGAGAAAATAGTAGCGTTTCATGTAAAAAGGAGGTTAAAGCAAATGCAGTGGTTTAAAGTTATCTTGGCAGGGATTATAGAAATATTATGGGTTACTGGGTTAAACTCTGCTGATTCATTTTTGAGTTGGACCGGTACGATTATTATCTTAATTTTGAGTTTCTATTTAGTCATTTCAGCTTGTAAGTCATTACCTGTTGGTACTGTTTATGCTGTATTTGTAGGTATTGGTGCTATTGGAACAGTACTGGTTGATATGATAATTTTCGGTGATCATTTTAACATTATGAAAATAGCATTAGTTATCTTACTTGTTATAGGAATTATCGGTCTTAAATTAACTACAGAGGAGGCTGAACAATAATGGCATGGATGATACTATTTATGGCAGGTTTATTAGAAGTTGTTGGTGTCATTATTCTAAATGAAATTGCTCGTACTAAAAAGAAACTGTTCGTAGTGCTTTTAGCAGTTGCCTTTATTTGTAGTTTTAGCACACTTAAACTAGCAATGACAATGGGCATACCTATGGGAACGGCTTATGCAGTATGGAGCGGTATAGGTACAGGTGGAGGCACGCTAGCTGGCATGCTTATCTATAATGAATCTAAAAATATCAAGCGTATTTTCTTTATTGTTGTCATTGTTTTAGCAATTGTTGGTTTAAAAATCGTTGGTTAACGTAACTTTTAAATTTAGTACAGTATCTACTAAAATAAAATGCTTATATAACGCTACAATGATAATCACAAGTGATATTTACTTTGTTTGAATTGAGAGCAATGTAAAAGTTTGTTTACTTATATGAAATTTACTATACTTTAAGTAAAGGAAGTGATTATATATGGTAAAAGTATTTATTGCAGGCCCAATACCAAAAGTAGGGTATAACTTGCTAAAAGAACAAGGTTATGAAGTTGATATGTATGAAGGTAAAGGAATTATTGATAAAGAAACATTGATTCAAGGTGTTAAAGATGCCGACGCTTTAATCAGTCTTCTATCTACTAATGTTGATAAAGATGTGATTGATGCAGGCTCAAACTTAAAAATCATCACAAACTATGGTGCTGGTTTCAATAATGTAGACATTAAATATGCACGTCAAAAGCAAATTGATGTAACCAATACACCAAAAGCATCAACAAACTCTACTGCCGAATTAACTTTCGCACTTGTATTGGCAGTTGCAAGACGCATCCCTGAAGGCGATAAATTATGTCGTACAACTGGATTTGACGGATGGGCACCATTATTCTTCCGTGGTAGAGAAGTTTCTGGTAAAACAATAGGTATTATTGGTTTAGGAGAAATTGGAAGTGCAGTGGCAAAACGTGCCAAAGCATTTGATATGAATGTACTATACACAGGTCCTCATCAAAAAGTTGATAAAGAACGTGAAATTGGTGCTAAATATGTTGATTTTGACACACTCATACAGCACTCAGATTTCATTACAATTAATGCTGCATATAATCCAGATTTACACCATCTCTTTGACACAGAACAATTCAAGTCAATGAAACCAACAAGTTATCTTATTAATGCAGCTCGAGGCCCTATCGTAAATGAAGCCTCTCTAGTAGAAGCATTAAAAAATAAAGACATCGAAGGTGCAGCATTAGATGTGTTTGAATTTGAACCTGAAATTAATGATGAACTGAAATCATTAGAGAATGTTGTCATTACGCCACACATTGGTAATGCTACGTTTGAATCACGTGATATGATGTCAAAAATTGTAGCAAATGACACAATAAGTAAACTTAATGGTGATGAACCTAAATTTGTCGTTAATTAATCATTGATAATTTAACAAAATAACAATGCAGTGACATCACTTATTTTTAACTCATGTTTAAACATCAATTTTTATTAAATCAAATATAAATTGCCCTATATCAATAGGATTAAAATAAAAACACTTTCGTAGAATTCATTTAAAATGAACAGTACGAAAGTGTTTTTTCTATTAGCAAAGTTGATGATTCAATAAAAATTTAAAAATTTTTTATGTTAGCGGATCGTTCTGGCTGACATAATTGAATCACTGAAAATAACAAACTAGATTATTACCTTAGAAAAATTATCTAAGAATAGCACATTTTAATATTAAAAAGCGCGTAAATGTAATTTTTCTGAATTACATTTACACGTTTTGTGATATTGAGTCTTTGGCCAAAGTATATGCTTTACTTTGCTTTAGACTTATAAATAAATTTTGTCTGATTTGAAAGTAATCGATCAGGTAAAATTTTAGCAATTTTATTTCTCGTTTTCACGACGAATTTATTTGTTCTTTGAGCAGTTTTCCCTATTTTTCTAGAACGTTTCACTATTTTTTTTGTATGTTTTACACGCAATTTATTATAGCGTTCTAAGGCTAAATCAAAATCATATGATTGCATACAATTCGCTAAAACAATAGCATCTTCCATCGCTTGACCAGCACCTTGCCCCATGTTTGGCGTCATTGCATGTGCAGCATCACCTAGAAGTACAACACGTTGATAAACAAACGATTTCAATGGGTTTAAATCATACATATCATGTAACAATATATCCGTTTCACTTTGCTTATCTAATATTTGTCTGACTTCATTAGGAAAATGATTAAATCTTGCCTGTAAATGTGGTTTCGCAAAAGCATGTATCTTAGAATCATGGGCTTTGGCAGAAATTGAAATAAACCAATAAGCTTGGTTATTTAATAATGGTACAATACCCACTCTACCTTTTGTAGACCAAAACTCTTTAGCAACATTGTTATCTTTTAAATCAATATCATCAACTAAGCCTCTGAATACTGCGTATCCTTGATAAATTGGCTTACTATTTGGCACTATTGCTTGTCTTATGTTTGAATGGATACCATCAGCGCTGATACATAAATCAAATGATTGTGAAGTTTGCTCGGAAAATTGTAAGGTTACTTTCAAATCCCCATTTTCAATTCCTGTCACATTATGATTGGTGAAAATTGCGCTATCCGGTACATAAGATTTAATCACTTCTAATAAACTTTGACGTGACATCGTTAAATTAACTGTATTTTTTTTCAACTTAAGTTTTGATAATAGTTTGTCTTTATCATCTCGAACTTCCATCATATCGATGACTTGTCCAATGTTTTTAAGTCCTTTTGCCAAATCATGACCATTCAGTTTCTCAATGACATTACCACCAATGCCAATACCAGCACCTAATTCAGATACTGTATCCTCTTTTTCAAATACACTTACATCATGACCTTGCTCTATTAATAAAGCTGCTGCAGTTAAACCACCTATACCTGCACCAACGATGGCTATTTTCATCTTTATTCACTCCAACTTTCCCTAATCTTTTAATATTATATTCACATTTGTATCATAACATAACAAAACTTAAATAAAGCTTGTAAAAATTGCGATTGCAATACTCTATAATCCAACTACAAGTAATAATCTTTGTTAATGTCATCTTTTTTAATGCCTAAATTTTTATAAAAATGTTTCATAAACCAAGCGATATTATCATCCCAATCCACATCGCTTGCATATTGATGTTCACCTGGTGTCTTAGGATTCCATCTCATTTGATAAAGTGAGATTTGTTTATTATCAAAGTAATTTTTTCTTACAAATTTGGCCCCACCCATAATTGCTTTTTCAGGTGATGTCCACGATTGTTTCTTTGCAAAACTACTACCAGTATGGACAGCATTTTCATCAAATGCACCTATACCAAAAAAATTATAATACCTTTCACCTTTATCTTTAATGCCTTTAGCTAATTCCGATTTACCATTACCTGTTTCAACTAAGGCATGACTCACTAAATATAAAACATTAACCTCATACTTATCTTGTGCTTCTAGAAAAGTTTTACCTTTCCCTTTTAATACACCTTTATTTTTTAAAATTTTATTTATTTCAGCTTCAGACATAGATACCTTTTCAGAAATATCCATATGGTTTAAATCATCTTGATCACTATTAACCTCCATTGCTTTTTTCACATCTGCAGTAGAAGCTTTAATGAATTTACCTTCCTGTTCTTTCATATTTAATGCGTCTGAACTTACTTGCTTATCTACCGCTTCATTAAAGGTATGTGTTCTTTGTTTCTCAAATAAAGATGTTTCATTTATTATTAATAAAATAGCAAATATCACAATAATTAATATTAATAATATCAACGGTATACGTTGCTTAACACGCTCGTTCATATTTTAAAATCTCCCTGCATTGCATTTTATTGAGTTAATGTGAAATAGGCAAAAATAATCGCAATAAGTACTATTATAAAGGAAACGTTAATTGCAATACGCATGCCTTTTCGATTTCTAAATAATGTGTTGAAAATCACTAAGCTAATTGCCAATGAAACAACAAACATTGTAATCGCCATCGCAATATTTAAAGTGATTAAAAATATAATACCAATGACTAAAAATACATTTGATATAATAGCCATGGTTTTAATTAATTTCGGATTGATAAGACTCCACTCCTTGTAATCATATTCTAAGCAAATCATTCTGTTTATTGAAATTGTATCATATTTACTTAATTTTCAATATGTCATTTATCATAGCAAAAAAGCCCTTATGTGAATAAAAATTCACAATAAGAGCTTTTTTCATCAATATATATACTTCATTTTATGATCTAGACATACCTCTGAGCATATTCAACATATAAGTTAAACTACGATTCATTTCGTCATCTCTAAGTACACTCATTAAGCCAGTGATAGATGTTTTTTGGTTTGGACTAGCTTGATTTGCAACACTTAATCCTTTATTTACTTTATTTAACATAATGCTTAAGTCATTGACATTCAAGTCACCTAAAATGAAAACAAGTGATGCCATATTTGTAATCAATCCTGTGTATTGTTCTTTGTTTAATTCAACTGCGAATTTATTAGCAATAACACCTCGACTATTGACCATACCTGATACTGCATCTAGTATCTTAGCATCATCCAACGTGCTAATAATGTTAATAGCTTTCATGATACTATCTTTATTTGCTGCAATTGCATCTGTTACTTCTGCTAAACTTTCTTGTTTGATTTGTTCTTCAGACTTTTGCATGCGCTTAATTTTCGTTATTCTCTCAGCCATTATTTATTCACCTGACTTCCTGGGAATGTGTAATCATCACGTTTCCATTTGTCTTCAACACGTACGCTATATTGTGGTTGTCTTTGTTTATCTACTCGGAAGTTTGTAGGGTTTAATGGTGATTTTCCTCTACGTGTTTTAACTTCCATACGACAACTTGTACGCTTATAAGAAGGTGTGTCTGTATCTTTATCCACATCACTGTTCGTCAATAAGTTAATCGCACCTTGATCACCATTTATCATTGCATTGTTATTAAGTGGAATATAAATTTCTTTGCCTTTTACTCTATCAGTGACATGTGCAATTAATTCAGCTTCACCACTATCTGAAATCAACTTAACTTCTGCCCCTTCATGAATATCTCTTTCTTGTGCTAGTTCTGGAGATACTTCTACAAATGGTTGAGGGACTTTATATGCAAGACCTGGTACTTTATAAGTCATATTTCCTTCATGGAAATGCTCTAATAAACGACCGTTATTTACATGTAAATCATATTTTTCATTCACTTTAAAGAAATTATCGAAAGTTAAAGGATAGAAATTCGCTTTACCATCTTCAAAGTTAAATCCATCTAAATACAATGTTGGTTGATCCGTGCCATCTTCAGCCACAGGCCATTGTAAACTATTGTAACCATCTAATCTGTCATAGTTCACGCCCGAATAAGATGGTGTCAGTTTAGCAATTTCATCCATAATTTGACTTGGGTGCGTGTAATTCCAATCATAACCTAGTGTTCTAGCTACATCTTGAATAATGACCCAGTCTGGTTTAGATTCGCCTTTAGGTTCAAGGGCTTGATATAAACGTTGGATACGGCGTTCAGTATTCGTAAATGTACCTGTTTTCTCTAATGAAGGACATGCTGGTAAAACTACATCTGCATATGAAGCAGTGAAAGTGAAAAACTCATCTTGTACGACTAAAAACCCAACTTTTTCTAGTGCAGCTTGTACATAGTTGATATTTGAATCAACAATACCTGTATCTTCACCATATAAGTACAATGCGTCAATTTCACCTGCGTGAATACCTTCCATCATTTGGTGATTATCTTTACCAGGAACACTCGGTAATGTTTCACCATATTCTCTTTCAAATTTTGCACGAATTTCATCGTCTGCTACTTTTTGGTAACCAGGGAATTGATCAGGCATGCTACCCATGTCACTACATCCTTGTACGTTGTTGTGACCACGAAGCGGATATGCACCAGTACCTGGTTTTCTATAATTGCCTGTTGCTAATAATAAGTTAGAAATTGCTGTAGACGTGTCACTACCAATATCTTGTTGTGTGACACCCATAGCCCACGCAATTGACACTGTTTCAGCATTAACCATTTGATGTGCAAAATCTATGAGTGCTTCTTTTGAAATGCCTGTTGTATCTTCGGCAAATTCCATTGTAAATGGTGCTAAAGACTTATGATATTCATCGAAGCCATTTACCCATTCATCAACAAATGCTTTATCATGCAAGTCATTATCTATAATATATTTTGTCACCGCTGATAACCAGGCTAAGTCAGTACCAGGTTTAGGTTGATAGAAGTTGTCAGCTCTTTCTGCCATTTCATGTTTACGTATATCAAATACATTTAATGTGTTGTTATATAATTTATGTCCACGCTTAATGCGAGAAGCAATGACTGGATGTGCTTCAGCAGTATTTGTGCCTATTAAAACAACCATATCAGCAATTTCAAGATCGTTGATTGAACCCGAATCACCACCATGACCTACAGTTCTAAATAATCCCTTTGTCGCAGGTGCTTGACAGTAACGAGAACAGTTATCGACATTATTCGTACCGATTACTTGTCTCGCAAGCTTTTGCATTAAATATGATTCTTCATTAGTTGCTTTTGAAGAAGAAATAAATGCTAGACCATCAGATCCGTGAGAAGCTTTTACTTTGTTAAAGTTTTCAGAAATTACTTGTAATGCTTCATCCCACTCTACTTCTTCGAATTGATTATTTTTACGTACTAATGGTTTAGTTAATCTTTCCTCTGAATCAATGTAATCCCAACCAAACTTACCTTTCACACAAGTTGCAATCTTGTTGGCTGGAGATTCGTGTTGAGGTTGAACTTTCAATACTTCTCTTCCTTTTGTCCATACGTCAAAGGAACAACCAACACCGCAATATGTACATACAGTCTTAGTTTTTTCGATGCGTTCTTCACGCATCGCCGCTTCAGAATCAGATACTGCAAATAGTGGGCCATAGCCTGGTTCTGCTTTTTTAGTTAAGTCAATCATCGCAGCAAGTGAACCTGGCTCTAAATCTGTCATATAGCCTGCGTTTCCTTCCATGTTTACTTCTAACATAGCGTTACAAGGACATACAGTTGCACATTGACCACAACCAACACATGATGAATCGTTAATTGTTGTATCATTATCCCAAATCACGCGTGGTTGTTGACGTTCCCAATCAATCGTTAAAGTTTCATTGACTTGGACGTCTTGACACACTTCCACACATCTTCCACAAAGAATACATTGGTCTGGGTCGTAACGATAGAAAGGTCCATAGTCTTTTTCATATGGTTTTTCCTTATATTCATATGTTTGATGTTCGAGACCCCACTGATCCATTGTATTATGAATCTCACAATCACCATTGTTATAATCACATACTGTACAATAAAGCATGTGTTTTTCTAAAATACGATCTAATGCTTCTTTTTGACTTGTTTGTACATTATCATTTTGTGTATTTACAATCATTGGTCTATCTATCGTCGTACTACAAGCACGTTGCATCACACCGTCTATTTCTACTGTACACGTATCACAAGTTTCAATTGGACCAAGCGATTCGTTATAACATATAGAAGGTACAAACGTATCTTGTGATTTAATAAATTGTAGTAAATTTGTGCCGGGTTCCACAAGATAATCTTTGCCATCTAATGTAATAATTAAATGTTCTTGCATATTATTCACCCCTATTAATTTTATAAAGCCCATGTTTATGAATCAAAGATGTCTGACAACATTCCATCTTAAAAGCCCCACACTTTTTGGTAATGTTATTTATATTGTATATGTAAATCAATAAAATGTTAAGGCTTTCTACTGATTTTTAACTGTTTAATATAAGTTTTAATTTATAGTGTTAAATATTCTCTCTGAAAATTATTATTTTAGTGACAAAAATAAAATACACGCAACCAATACAGTGGTTGCGTGTATTTATTAAATTAGATACCTAAATTATCTTTTATATCGCTTTCTATTTCAGATAATGAACTTTGGCTAGGTACAAAATAATATAGACCATCATCTTGTATGCCACCTTGACCTTCTAATTGATGGCGGTGAACATTATCATTTGCATCTTTATAATTACCTCTAACTTTGTTCAACTCACCTAAAGTCAAATCAGTTTTTACATTATCTTCAACGTGATTCATCAACGAGTTAAAATGCGTAACTGAACTGATACTTGTCAATTTGTTGGCAAGACCTTGTATAACTAATTGTTGACGTTCTTGTCTTCCAAAGTCGCCACCAGCACCTTCTTCTTTTCGACTTCTTATAAACGCCATTGCTTCTTTTCCATCCATTCGAGACTTTTGTCCTTCATTAAATTGGAATCCATCATATGAGAAGGTAGCGTTACTAGTGACATCAATACCTCCAACAGTATCTATCATATCTTTCATTCCATCCATGTCTATTGTTGCATAGTGATCTATCGGCACATTCAATAGTTTTTCTACTGATTTCACTGCCATGTCAGGACCACCATACGCGTATGCATGATTTATTTTTTCAGTTGTACCTTTACCTACGATATCTGCTTGAGTATCTCTAGGTATACTCACAATTTCAGTAGATTTCTTCTCTGGGTTGATAGACAACACCATAATCGTATCACTACGCTGTCCTCCGCCATTAGCAGCTCTTTTGGCATCTGAATCTACACCAAATAAAGCAATCGTAAATGGATCTCCATTATTAAGGTTGGCTTCTTTTTCCCTCAAAGATGACTTATCCCTATCCAATGGATTATGTATTGCACCACCGACAGAAAATATTTTAAAACCTAAATACACAACGGCTAAAATTGCTAAAATTAACAATAAACCCAAAAACCACAAAAATACTTTTGCGGGCAACCCCATTTTCTTTTTATTATATTCGTTAGAACGATTCACCTTTTTCATTCTCCATTCTATATTCGATTTTCTATTTCAATTAATTATAGATTATATAGTAAAATTATTTAATGAACATGGTGCTTAAGACCTATTGTTAAATAATTAATATTTTAAAATAATTATTTTTGATACCCAGATCCTGAATTTAGAATCGTCAACATTTCTTTATGACAAGCTTTGTTACTTATAATAAATGGTCCCGCTTTCGCAAAATCTAAAGTTGAATTATTTAACGTCGTCATTGTCAATCCCAATTCTTCAGCGAATAAAAACTGTGCAGCGATATCCCATGGTTTAGGATTTGTATTTACATGTGCGCCAAATTGTCCTAAAATTACGCGCACAGAATCTAAGCCACATGAACCAATGAAACGATATCCAAATGAAGCATCATTTAAATCATGAATCGTATCATCATTCATTACCAAAGTATTAAATGAAATAATCGCGTCTTCTAATTTTAAATCTTCAGGCTGTTGCAATAAATTATCATTCATATATGCGCCTTGGCCCTTGATAGCTTTATAAAGCTTGCCGTGTGGATAATCATAAATGTATGATAACGTAGATTCACCATCCACAAAGTAGCCTAATATAATGCAATAATCTTCCTGTTGCTTAACTAAATTTGTAGTACCATCAATCGGATCCATGACCCATACATGACCCTTTTTTGCTTGAATACCTTCATTCGATTTTTCTTCCGCGAAAAGTTGGTGATTTGGAAAATGTTGCTGTAAAAATTGCTCAAAATTTTGTTGAATAGATTTATCTACATTAGTCACTAAATCAAATCGATTTTTTTTCGTTGAAGTAACCATTTGTTTTATTAATTGTGGGATAATATCATCTAATGTTGTTAACCAATCTCTAACTAAATTATCTATATCTAATAATGTTTCTTTATTCATTTGCGACCTCCTCTTTAAGCGAATCACTAAATTTTTTCATTTTAATTATTTCATATGTATAATTTGTTTTATTTTATCATATAAATATAATTACGGTAACAAACTATTCGATTCACTATCGTCCGATAAATGATTTCATTATTCTATACCGATAAGTATGATATTCAATAAAATGATAAGAGGCTGAGACAATTTAATTGCCCCAGCCTCTTATAGAAAGGAAAGTAAGTAATAAATATTGAAGATGTTTGCTTAGTAATTCGTACGAAAAAGATGTTAACAAAACTATATGTAATAGCCTACCCCTTTGTCATCTTTTCGCTACCCCCTTGTTACTAATTATTATACTAACATAAACAACCGGAAAATGTAAGCGTTTTCTATAACTTTTTTTAAAACTTTATAAATGTCGTCATTGTCACTTTTATGCTATAATGAATGTAATATGTAATCATTTGGGAGGTGACTTTCTAATGAATAAACGCGAAAGGCAAAATAAATTGGTACAAGCCATACAACAAAATAAGCAAATTACCGCTTCAGAACTCGCGACAGACTTAAATGTATCGAAACGTACAATTTTAAGAGATATTCAAGATTTAGAAGATCAGGGAGTAAAAATTCTAGCAAAACATGGAAAATTAGGTGGTTATCAACTCCAAGAGACGCCAAATAGTTATGAGCTCGAATTAACTGATAAGCAACTCACCGCTTTATTCTTAGTATTGAATGAAAGTCAATCATATACTACACTTCCATATAAAGAAGAGATAAACGCAATTATTAAAAAATGTTTAAATTTACCTTATACGAAAATGAGACGGGCGCTTAAAAAGCTAGACCGATATATTAAATTCAATCAACAAACACATGTTGACTTGCCGCCCATTTTTTCAGAAGTCTTAATCTATTGTACCGAAAGAAATGTGATGGCTATGGAGTATAATAAAAATAATGAGATTATGACTGAAAATGTAATTTTTATAGGCTTATTATGTACAGACGGATTATGGAAAGCAGTTATTTTTGAAATTGGTCTCGGTAAAACTAATGAAATACCTATTGTTGATATCCATGATATTTCATATTCATTTGAGAAAAAAATAAAAACACAAGATATTACTATCAATAACTATCAACAATTTTTAAATCCCACTGAGTCCTAAAAAAGCTCAGTGGGATTTTTTCAACCTTGTCCATTATGTATATAACGTAATTAGCGTAAAAACAAATGAGATTAAATTATTGAGCATATGAATACTTACACTTGCAATGAGTTTAAAACCTGATTTGATGTATGCATAGACCATAGCAATCGCTAAAATTAAATAACTTCCTATTTCTAATGGAGATTCCGCTCCCATCACATGCATTAGTGAAAATAGAATGGCTGAAATAACACCCATTACAATAGCATTAAATTTTTTCCCTAATTCACCTATCAGTAAATGTCTAAAAAATATTTCCTCCACTAATGGTGCACCAATTACAATTAACAAAAATGTAAACGGTAAAAATGACGGCTGATCAAATAAATTCATTAGTTCTAATTCATTTTGAGTTTCATTAAACCCAATACCATTGGGTAGCATTTGCATCACCATGTTATAAATTCCACTACAAACCATCATAACAATCGTCACGATGATAAGAAATAAATAATGCTGCTTTATAAATGCTATATTTCTCTTCAAATTCATTTTAAAGTCCTTGGTATGTAAAAAATAAAAGCTAAACACAGTAACTACGTATGATAACAGTTGTACAACCACACTTATTTTAATCACTATCTTTTCTGTTAAATGATCTACAAAAACAAAACTAAATAAAATACCAATCACTGTAAAAACAATCATACTTACAATTAAAATCGCAATAAGGAAAAAGTCTTTCCATACAATATCTTTAAAACTATATTTTGTTTTTTCCATTTTTTAAAAGCCCCTTTAAATTCATTTTTAATTTTATAGTGTATATCCTACCATGCTTAACAAAATCAGAAAATCATATTCATCATTTTAAATTTTTTATACGAAAGGATGCATTTTATGTATAATCTAGAATTTCATCAACTCGCTCAACGCATTAACCAACTATTAAACTTAATTGAAACTTATAAATTTGCTATCGTTACTCAAAATAAAAAGAAAGCACAGTACAAACAAGATATCCAACAGTTTATTAAAGACGAACTTATCGTGTTTTCAGACATCAGCTTACAACGATTTTCTTTACCCCATTATAATTATTACCAATTCCTTTTAATCCATGACACCAACCCCATTGAAGAACTCACTATTGGAAATACAATTAAGTACCTCGATACCTTACAAAATCAATTATTGGAAACACAAAGGTTATTACAAGCGTTTTTGTAATAATATTTCAAAATGAGATTTTTTTAAAATTAAAATTGTAATACTTTTTCATGTGTTGTAAAATGAAATCGATTACAGCAATATAGGAGTGATAACAATGCATGGCTTTTCTATTTATTTAGGACAACCCATTGATAAATCATATATTAGACGAATGATTGCTTTGGGATATACGACCATTTTCACATCTGTACAAATTCCAGAGGAAGACGAAACATCTAAATATCGCTATTTGGGAGAACTTTTAAATTATTTATCAGACGAACAACTTACGTATATGATTGATATCAATCCTTCATTGCTGGATCAATCTTTTTATGAATTCTTGCAATCATATCATCATGCGCAATTTATGATTCGTATTGATCACAGTACTTCTATAGAAATTATTAATGACATTATCCAACATGGTTTTCACTGTTGCTTAAATGCCAGTATACTTTCTGAATCACTACTTCAACAGCTTTATGAAAAACTAGATGATTTTACACACTTATGCTATTGCCATAACTATTATCCACGGCCAGATACAGGTCTAACAACTGAATTTGTTCATATTCAAAACTCACTAATTTTAAACTATAATCCAAACGCAACGATCTTCGGTTTTATTCCAGGCACTACAAAACGTGGCCCCCTTTTTAAAGGTTTACCAACCATAGAATCAACGAGAGCACAACACCCTATCGAAAGTGCACAGCTATTATTAGATCATCTGACAACACAAATTTTGATTGGTGATACTAAAATTAGCGCACCACTAGACGAACAATTAATGAACGTATTATGTCATAGAACTTTCACACTCACAATTGATTTATTAGATATTCAAGCAACTAAGATATTACAGCAACCTCACACTGTACGACCAGACAACCCACAAGATGTAATTCGCTCACAAGAAGCTAGACACTATTGTACAAGTGAAATTAATACTTATAATACAACAGTTCGAAACACTGGTACAGTTACCATCGATAATAAACTGAACGGACGTTATCAAGGAGAATTACAACTTTTGAAAACTGACTTACCAGCGCATCCTCACATTAATGTTATAGGTGAAATTTGTGAAGCTGAGCGCAGTTTGATTCGTTGTATGAAGCCCAATGATACATTTAAATTTATTATAAAAACAAGGGAGTAGAAATTTATGAGTGATTTAACTACTGAATCTAGAAATAAAGCGACAATGCATTTAGATGAGATGTCTATAACAGAAATTCTTAAAACAATGAATGATGAAGATCAAAAAGTCTCACAACAAATTAGAAAAGTCATACCAGACTTGACTAAAGTCATAGAAATCACTACAAAACAATTTAGAGCTGGTGGTCGAATTATTTATATAGGTGCTGGAACAAGTGGAAGGTTGGGGGTGCTTGATGCTGCTGAATGTGTGCCCACATTCAATACGTCTCCAGATGAAGTCATTGGATTAATTGCAGGTGGACAAAGAGCCATGACTGTTGCTGTTGAAGGTGCTGAAGATAGTACCTCCTTGGCTGAAGAAGATTTACATCATATTCACCTTAATGAAAAAGACGTTTTAATCGGTATTGCTGCTAGTGGTAATACACCTTATGTTATCGGCGGATTAAAGTATGCGAATCACATTGGTGCACATACTGTTTCAATTTCATGCAATTCAAACACTAAAATAAGTAGCATAGCTAAAAATGCAATTGAAGTTAATGTAGGTCCTGAAGTCTTAACAGGTTCTACAAGATTAAAATCTGGAACAGCTCAGAAATTAATGCTTAATATGATTTCAACAATCACAATGGTTGGCGCCGGTAAAGTTTATGATAACCTCATGGTTGATGTAAAAGCTACAAATCAAAAATTAATTGACCGTTCCATACGCATTATACAAGATATCTGCGACATTTCTTATCAACAATCTGAAAAACTATATCATGCTGCAGATCATAACCTTAAAGTTGCTATCGTTATGCATATGTGTGATACATCAAAAGCAGATGCACAACAACGTTTAGAAAAAAATAATCACATCGTTAAGCAAGCAATCAAAAATTAAACCAAATACTTAAAATAATTTATGTATATAGGAGGGTTTTATGATGTCTAAAGAACAAAAACTTGCAGAAAGTATTGTAAATGCAGTTGGCGGTTTAGAGAACATGGAAAATGTTATAAATTGCATGACGCGTGTAAGAATTAAGGTGCACGATGAAAATAAAGTTAACTATGATAAATTAAAATCGACAGAAGGTGTAATGGGCGTGGTCAAAGATGACCGTGTACAAGTAGTCGTTGGACCTGGCACAGTTAATAAGGTAGCTGCTCATATATCTGAAATGAGTGGTGTACGTTTAGGTGAAACCATCCCTCACCAAACTAAAGATTATAAAGCAGAAACTGAAGCAAGAGCCAAAGAAAACAAAGCCGCTTTTCAAAGTAAACAAAAACGTGGCAAATTCAATAAATTATTAAAAACAATCGCTAATATATTCATCCCATTGATTCCAGCATTTATTGGTGCAGGTTTAATCGGTGGTATTGCTGCAGTTTTAAGCAACTTACTAGCTGCAGAGGTCATATCTGGCTCATGGATTACGCAACTTGTTACTGTTTTTAACGTAATTAAAGATGGTATGTTAGCATATTTAGCCATTTTCACTGGTATCAATGCTGCTAAAGAATTTGGTGCAACACCAGGTTTAGGTGGTGTTATTGGAGGAACAACATTACTAACAGGATTAACAGAAGAAAATATGATCACTAATATTTTTACAGGCGAACCTTTACAAGCAGGGCAAGGTGGTATTATCGGTGTTATCTTTGCTGTTTGGTTATTGAGTCTCGTAGAAAAGAGATTACATAAGATTGTACCAAATGCCATTGATATTATCGTAACACCCACGATCACTTTATTTGTTATCGGATTATCAACAATCTTTATCATTATGCCTTTAGCTGGTTTTGTTTCTGACGGTTTAGTATCCGTAGTGAATGGTGTTATTAATATTGGTGGCGTCTTTAGTGGCTTTATTATTGGTGCTTTCTTCCTACCATTAGTTATGTTAGGATTACATCATATATTTACGCCTATTCATATTGAGATGATCAATCAATCTGGTGCTACTTACTTACTACCAATTGCTGCTATGGCAGGTGCAGGACAAGTTGGTGCCGCATTAGCGCTTTGGGTAAGATGTAAGAAAAATACTACTTTGAGAAATGCAATTAAAGGTGCACTGCCTGTCGGTTTCCTTGGTATTGGCGAGCCCTTGATTTATGGGGTCACGTTACCTCTTGGTAGACCATTCTTTACCGCATGTATTGGTGGCGGTATTGGCGGTGCAGTGGTTGGTGGTATTGGACACATCGGTGCTACCGCTATTGGACCGAGTGGTATTTCATTGTTACCTTTGATTTCAGATCATATGTACTTAGGATACATTGCAGGATTAATCGCTGCTTACATCGGTGGTTTCCTCTTCACCTTCTTTTTAGGTACAACAAAATCAATGAGAGAATCTGATAACTTAGGTGGTTAAACTATGACCAACGTACTTTATAAAATTGATAATATATATGAAACTTTTACAAAAAGTGAAAAAAAAATTGCTGATTTTATTTTAAACGAACCTCATCGTATCATTAATATGTCTGTCCAAGACCTTTCAAATGAAATTAATACAAGTACAGCATCCATTGTACGTTTTAGCAAGAAAATAACAGAAAAAGGGTTTCAAGAACTTAAAATTACAATTTCACGTTATTTGCCTGAAGATGCAATCAACAATAATCATATGGAATTAATTGATAATGAATCCGTCGATATTATCAAGTCTAAAATGTTAGCCCGAGCAACAGATACAATGAGTTGTGTTGCTTCACAAATTGAACAACATCACATCGATGACATCTGTGACACATTAAAACATGCGCGTACCATATTTTTATTTGGTTATGGGGCATCACTCGTTATTGTTACAGATTTATATCAAAAATTATCTCGGATTGGTTTAAATGTGCGCTTAATACAAGAAACGCATTTATTAATGACTACCATGGCTACTCATGATGAACAAGATTGTATTATTTTTGTAACCAACCAAGGTAGTCATAGTGAAATGCAATCTATGGCAAAAGTTGCAACTGACTATAATATACCTATCATCACGATTTCAAGCTCGAACAATAATCCTGTAGCTAAAATTTCTGATTATACTTTAATTTATGGTCAAACTGATGAGAATGAACTACGCATGGCCGCAACAACATCATTATTTGCACAACTTTTTACGGTAGATATTCTTTATTATCGATTTATTGCTTTAAATTATCAACGTTCGTTAGACTCAATCACACAGTCTAAAATGGCACTTGATAATTATCGTAAACATTTGTCTAAAATCCAGTTTAAACACTAAATCATTGCTGACATCACTTTTTAAATAACATCATAAACGAGAACGACATAGAAATCGCATTTTGATAAAGGATTTCTATGTCGTTCTCGTTTTTAATCTATCGCTAACACTATTTATTTGTTAGTTGTTTACTTTACATCATTTTGAAAAAAGTCGAAAATATTTTTGGCATTATCAGTATTATCAATATTTCCTTTGAATTTATCACTACCAGGGCCATATGCATAAGTATTTACATCTTCTCCTGTATGACCATTAGTAGTCCAACCAGTATTTGATTTGTCATTAATTGGTTTTTGTACAGCATCTTGAACCTTTTGTAATTGACTTTCATATGCTTTTTCATCTTTTTTAAGATCTTTAAGTTTTTTAGCTTCATCTTTTATTTTATTCATTTGATCTTCTGAAACTTCAAAACCGTAACCATCTTTAATGACTTTCTCCACATTTTTGCCTTTGCTAATTTCTTCAGTCATATATTTACCTGAATGTTTCATTTGGTGAATGGCGTCTGGGTTCCAAACGTAATCTTTACCTTTCGCAATAGACATGCCACCTGTAGAATGATCTGCAGTAGCTACCACAAGTGTATCTGGATTTTCTTTTGCATAATTCATAGCATATTCAAATGATTTTTCAAATCCAGACATTTCTGACATTACCCCAGTTACATCATTTGGATGCCCTGATTTATCTATAGAAGCGCCCTCAACCATTAAAAAGAATCCTTTGTCGTTTTGTTTTAATTTATTTACGGCACTATCAGTCATATCCACTAATTTTGGATTTTTGTCTGGTGCGTCTATCTGTAATGGCATATCATTATCTGCAAATAATCCTAATACTTGTTTACTTTTGGAATTTTGTAGTTCATTTTTATTTGTAACCACATCGTAACCATCTTTTTTAAATTTGTTTTTTAAATTGCCATTGTCTTTGCCAAAATACTCAGCACCACCACCTAGTAGTACATCGACTTTATGCTTGCCATTAATTTTATCATTGTAAAATTGTTTAGCAATTTCATCCTTTTTATCACGATCATCAACGTGTGATGCGTATGCAGC
The DNA here is from genome assembly GCF_002902235.1 of Staphylococcus ureilyticus. Classification (GTDB taxonomy): domain Bacteria; phylum Bacillota; class Bacilli; order Staphylococcales; family Staphylococcaceae; genus Staphylococcus; species Staphylococcus ureilyticus. The sequence continues at coordinate 6,214 of NZ_PPRL01000049.1, read as the reverse complement.
AGGCGTAGCATCTGTAATTTCAGCCGTAGATACGAGACCAGTTGATTTACCATTTTCTTTAGCTTGTTCTAATACTGTTTTAACATTATTTTTATTAGCATCGACGCCTATAGCTCCATTATACGTTTTTTGTCCTGAACTAAATGCTGTTGCACCAGCTGCTGAATCAGTAACATTTTCTTTTGGATCATTAGGGTTTGTACGTTGACTCCCTATTAGATATTTATCAAAAGCGGTCTGATCCATTTCTTTAGTATCTGGATTATCTGCAAAATAACGATAAGCAGAATTATACGAAGGTCCCATACCGTCACCGACTAAAAAGATAACGTTTTTAGGATTTTTTGTATTACCCATATAAGCTACATCAGCATTCTGATTTGAATCTTTAGACTCATCTTTTTTCCCTGCAGCATAAGTCCCTTGTACACTCCCTAACGATGAACCGGCAATGATTGTCCCTGCAATCGTAGCAGTAGCTAGTTTATTAAGTATTTTCATATAATAACTCCTTTAGATATGTATTATGACCTCAACTTTATTCTAAAGCACGAGTTTTGAGTGAGTATTTTTCTATTGTTAAATTTTTGTAAAAGCATTTATGTAAGTGTACCAACGTAATGACGGATATACAAAAAAGTCATAAATGATACAAAAAAATGTATCATTTATGACTACTTAATATTGCTGACAAATTGATGTGTTATTATATTTTTTAAAGTTGCTGATCATCACTTAATTTATGATAGCCTTTTAGATAATAGAACAATGTCATAAAACCTAAGAACACAATACCAATAACAACTGAAACAACTGTTTCTTTATTAAATAGCATGCCGATTAACACCATGATAAAGAACGCCATTGTAATATAATTTGTTATTGCGCCGCCTGGCATTTTAAAAGGATGATTTTTGAGTTCTTCGCTGTGATTTTTTCTGAATCTTAAATGACTAATTAATATCATAAACCACGGTACCATACCTGGTAAAATCGAGGCACTGTATACGTAAACAAAAATACTATCTGCCCCTTTAATAAATAAAGGCAAAATAACATTTAATAACGCGCCAACTAAAATACCAATTGCTATTGCAGTAACCGTCCAAATAGGAACACCATTTTTCATAACTTTACGGAAAAATTTAGGTAACATGCCCTTTTGAGATAAGTTCAACGTCATTCGACTAGCGCTAAATATACCAGAATTACATCCTGACATCGCTGCAGTCAAAACTACAAAGTTAATGAGTCCAGCAGCAAATGTAATACCCACTTTTGCAAATGTTGCAACAAATGGACTGCCAATGTTTCCTAATTCATCCCAAGGATAAACAGTTACAATAACGAAAATGGCTCCGATATAGAAAATTAATATACGCCATATAACACCATTAACCGCACTTTTAATATTTTTTTGTGGATCTTTCGTTTCACCAGCAGTAATACCGATTAATTCAACACCTTGATAAGAACCAATTACAATAGAAAGTGCGAAGAAGAAACCAATCCAACCATTAGGCATAAAGCCACCATGTGACCATAAATTAGAAAGACCTATAGCCTCTCCACCATTACCAAGTCCAAAGAAAATCAAACCGAACCCTGCAATAATCATCAAGATAATAGTTACTACTTTTATCATTGCAAACCAAAATTCAAATTCACCAAAAGCTTTAACTGATACTAAGTTAGCACCAGCCAACAATAATACAACTATAATACCTGGTATCCATTGTGGTAAATCAGGAAACCAATAATTCATATATTCTCCAACGGCGATAACCTCACTCATACCTACAACAACCCATTGGAAAATATTACTCCATGCTGTCAGATAACCAGCAACTGGATTTATGTAATCACTTGCAAAGTTTGCAAAAGAACCTGAAGTCGGGTGTAAATATACCATTTCCCCCATAGCTCTCATCACTAAAAATAAAAACAGCCCAGCTATTAAATAGGCAAATATTACTGAAGGCCCTGTCCATTTAATCGTACTTGTCGCCCCCATAAAGAGTCCGACACCAATCGTTCCACCAAGTGCTATCATCCGCATTTGACGTGCACCTAGTCCCCTTTGTAATTCGTTATTCTCATTCATCATTCAAACCCCATCTCATTCAAATATAAGTGAAAATAATTCACTTATTATGACGCTATTATACTATAAATTCTAAAAATTAAAACAATTATTTTTCATTTATGTAAGCCCTTACATATGTTTTATTTTAGATTACATTTAGAGAAAACGCAATGTAAATTTTCATTTCAATATGATAGAGAGCAATTAAATACTATCTTTAGTTAATTGAGTGTCACTATTTAATTATGATTATTTTGTGAATTCTTTCACAAAAACACCGTAACATAGTATACTATTTTTAATTAATAGAAAGTGAGGATAAAGTTTTGAACGAAAAAAATATTAAATGGGATAAAGTTTTTTATGGTAAAGCGTGGGTTCATCATGTCGTAGAGACAATTCGTGCCAAAGATATTTTACAAAGTTTTTATTTAAAACGTTATCTATTACGTGCCATAATGGCTGGTTTTATTTTAGGTGTGATTACAGTTTTTGTATTGCTCATTAAAGCTTCATTAGCCTCTGATATTCCAATGGGCGTTGCAAATATAGTCGGTGCGGTTGCATTTAGTTTTGCTTTAGTGTTAATACTTTTTACAAATTCCGAATTATTAACGAGTAACTTTATGTATTTTACAGTTGGACTGTATTATCGCGTCATTTCGCCAATCCGCGTTTTTAAAATATTTGTACTCTGTTTTATTGGTAATGCTTTAGGTGGATTGGTGTTCTTCTTATTGATTCGTTCCTCAGACATTATGACACCTGAGATGATGCAACAATTAGAAGCTACAATTGATCATAAAACACTAACGGCAGGTTTTGTTGCCATTCTTATAAAAGGTATTTTTGCTAATTTCTTTATAAATATATCGCTTGTCATAGCTATGCAAATTGATGATGTTTTGGCAAAAATGTTTGTCATGATGTTTGGTGTATCCATTTTCGCATTTATGGGTTACGAACACGTTGTTTATAATACCGTATTATTCGCAGGTGGAGTCGTTTACCATAGTGATGTACTTTCAGCCATGCCTGCTTTAATCAATTTGCTAGGGGCAGGTATCGGCAATTATATCGGAGGCGGTTTAGTAATAGGCTTGTTCTATGCTTATTTAAACGACCATAAGCAATATCAAAAAAGTAAAGTACAATGACTACAACTTGCATTATTGTAATGATGAGCTAGAGTCTAACGTTCATGAAGTTATAGTTCCTAATTTTATATGATATAATGCTCAATAGATTTTATTATAAAGGAGTTCAATATGAATAAACATCTATTGAAACGTACAATCACAGTTTCAATTATATTTGGTATATTATTTTTCCTAATTAATTATTTTAGCGATAGTGATGTTTCTGCCGGAAATTTAATGCTAAAAAGTTTACTAACGATTGTTGTATTTGGGATACTATATTACTTAATTTTTACTATTGTAAATTCACCAGAGCGAAAATATAAATTTGGTATTACATTACCTATTTCACTACTAATTGCAATCATAATCAGCGCTATATTTTCTGCTTTAAAAATCGGTATCATAACCGGATTGATTATTGGTATCATTGCAGGGTATATCTGGGAATATATCGATACTCATAAAAATGGTGGTGATAAATCATGAGTATTTTCATTGGTATTGTTGTTATCATTTTACTAAGTGTAAGTTTAATCCCTAATTTAAAAGCTGTAAAAAAATCTAAAGCTGCTGGAGAAAAAAATCCACGTTTTGCAATTATGGTAGGTATTGATTCTATATTACTCATATTAGTTATTGTGACACTAATACTTCAATTTTTAAAATAGACTATCATTTTTCATTTCGATATTATAAAACCCCTTATTGAAGCATTTTCCAATGTCAAAATAAGGGGTTTTAAATTAAAATTGATTTTGTAAAATAAGATAATATAAGGCCAAAGCTCCCAATAAGTAAATAAGACTTCCAACCATAAATGACCGGAATTGTATTTTTAAGGGGACTTTTTTATTAAAAATAGGTCCTAAAACTAAATTTCCTATTGCTAAAACAATTGGGCCTCCTAAAAAAAATAAAATTAAATAACCATTCATAAGTTAGCCTCTACTTTTTTCAAAATATTTTTCAATGATAGCTGTACCTGATATGTCTTTATCTAAATATACTATGTTACTAAAATCTTGTTTTTCCGTCATATCATTCGTATTTACAATAACATCTAAACCAGCATTCACCGCTGCAGTTGCCCCATTGACTGAGTCTTCTATAGCTAAACAATTAACAGGATTATAGTTTAATCTTTGAACTGCTGTTAAATATAGTTCGGGACTTGGCTTTATTTCTTCTACATCCTCTCGTCCAACAACAACATCAATATACGCATCTAATCCTAATTGATCAAACGTTGGTTGAATATCGTTTCTAAAACTACTTGTCGCAATAGCCATGGGTATATGGCGCACTTTACAATAATCCATAAGTTGTTTCATATGTGTAACTATCGGTAAATGTATACTCGTTTCATTATGCTCTTGATATATTTTTTCTTTACGTTCTTGTCCTAGTTGGCCTTCTAGATACTGATGCAAATCTGAAGCCAATCCCCCAATAGATTGACGATAAAAATCTAAACTAACTTCTTCCAAACCATAATGATTTAAATGTTTATTTATTATTTCAAACAAGTGCTTTTCTGTATCTATAATTGTACCATCAAAATCAAATATCACAGCGCGATACATACATTTCCCCTCCTATAATTTAATAGAATTGAATCAAATTATTGTCAGTGTATCATATTTTATACTTCTCTAGCCTATCAAAGACAGAGATAACATAAACTAAGAGAAAAACACGAAAAAATTAATGTTTTCCTCTTAGTTTAGAACTTCATACTAATTTTATCTTAAAATCAATGATACTTACCTTTTATTCCAGTATTTTGCAAGTATTGGACCTGTAATATTATGTATTAAGCTGAACACGGCTCCTGGAACAGCAGATAATGGGTTGAAATGTACTGTAGCTAAAGAAACTGCTAGCCCTGAATTTTGCATACCTACCTCTATCGATACTGCCTTTTTGTCCGGTCGGTCTAATTTTAGGATTTTGGCAAATGTATAACCAAGTATATAGCCAATCAAATTATGAAGAATGACAACCGCAAAAATAAGCAATCCAGTGGCTAAAATTTGTGCTTTACTACTACCAACTACAGATGCAAGTATTAATGAAATAGCTACAACGGAAACGATTGGTAATGCAGTGGCAGTCTTGTCAGCAAATGTCTTGAACAGTTTTTGCAGTACAAACCCAATGATTATTGGTATTAAAATCACTTGAACGACTGACCAAAACATACTGATAAATGAAACTTGTAACCATTCATGCGCAAATAAATATATTAAAGCTGGTGTTAAAAATGGTGCTAGTAATGTTGAAACACTTGTGATAGCTACTGACAATGCAACATTTGCATTTGCTAAGTAACTCATAACGTTACTAGATGTACCACCTGGACAACATCCAACTAAAATCACACCAATTGCAATTTCTGAAGGCAAATGAAACAGTTTGACAATTAAAAACGCACTTAAAGGCATAATCGTATACTGCAAAACCACACCAATGATTACAGATCTAGGTGCTTGAAATATGATTTTAAAATCTTTGGGGTCTATGGTTAATCCCATACCTAGCATAACAATTCCTAGTAAATAAGGTACCCAATTACTTAAAGTAGAAAGTTGCATTGGAAATATAAAACCAATGACAGCTGCAATAAGCATCCATACTAAGAACGTATTCGTTGCAAACTTACTTACTTTTGATAACATCTAAAACACTTCCCTCTCTGTATTAATAAAGAAGAATGTATCATATTTTGAACATCTAAACAACAGAATTTTCTAAATATTTCGACTTTAAAACCCTAGGAATTTCCAAAAATTTTATACTTCGTTCTAAAGACCTAGTGTCTTCTTTTAAAAAGAGTGGTACAATTTAATAGAATTTAAAACATGTATAATTTTAAGGGCACTAAATATTAATTTTAATATACGTATGTCACTTTATATAGATATGGAGGTATAATATGTTTTTAGATAAAACTGAAACGTTTGTTTTAAACATCAGTGGTTTAAAT
>NZ_PPRL01000048.1 GCF_002902235.1 Staphylococcus ureilyticus | reverse complement strand
TTTTAATTGATAATAATTATCATTATCGATATTATGGATTATACAAATATCCTATACTTTTGTAAAATAATATTTAGAGGTGCTTTATGAATTCAAAAAGTATTAACAACAATTTATTAAATAAAATGAACAATGATGAACAACATGCATTTGATTATTTATTATCAATCAATGAACAATGGGCACAATTGTTTTTAAATATGCTTTTAGAAAGTCGAGATAAAATATCTCAAAGATTAATTTCTTCATTACATAGAGAAAATTTAATAGACAGTCGGAGTTACAGTAAGATTATTTCTAACCAAGATTTGAACATTGTGCACTTACCAGCAAACAGCAAATTGTTATCCATTGCGTTCCCGAAAGTTAATAAGACGCTATATGCAACGATTACAGGAAATCATGCATTTGATCGACTAGACGTTCAAGGACCATTTTATATTGAAGACAACGGAAATTACAATAGAGTCCAACATCCAAATGAAATATTAAATATTATTTTAACGATATCACCAGAGCTAGATAATGATGCTAGTACACAATTTTATGAAGATTTGAACAACAGTGTCACAAATATGGCCATTGCATTAAGTTATCAAGCATATACATTAGAAAACAATAAAAAAAGCTTATATGAATTAATCATGAATGCAGAAGACAGTTATTTGAGTTCTGAACAATTTGTTATAGAAGGACACCCTATTCATCCGGGTGCTAAATTACGTAAAGGAATGTCACCAGAAACTGTAATTAATTATTCGGCTGAATTTAGTAACGCCATTTCCTTACAATTTGTTTTAATACATAAATCAATCGCTAAAGTGCAGACCTATACTGGAGAAGAAAATGATTTACTTTTTAAATCATTTGAAGGATTAGAAGCAACTGTCATGGATTATGTTGGTCGCGATCAAATTAATCAATATTACGTCATGGTCGTCCATCCATGGCAATACGACCATATCTTATTACAAGAATATAAAGAAGAATTAAAAACAAATCGATTGATACCAATTGATTATCAACAATCTTATTACGCAGGATTATCATTTAGAACTTTAATGCCCAAATATCCTAAAAAGTCACCTCATATCAAGTTATCAACCAATGTTCATATTACTGGTGAGATTAGAACATTATCTGAGCAAACTACAATAAATGGTCCACAAGTAACACATATCCTTAATGATATAAAACAAAAAGATTCATTATTTAAGCATATAAACGCTGATACAATTGATGAACTTGCTGGTATTCATTTTTATAATTCATTGGACAAAGTCTCTACCAGAACTAAAAGAAGTGAACAACTAGGTACATTATTTAGAACCAATATTTATCATTTAATTAAAAATGAAACTACACCTATCATTCCTTCAGCGTTAGTTAGTTCAACTATATATAATAATGAACCATTAATTGTTTCGTTAATTAACAAATATAAAGAAAAAAATAAGTTTCCGACCTTTGAAATCGCTGCTTTATCTTGGATAAATCAATACGGTCAAGCCTTAATAGATATCACGATTCCTCTATATGTGAAATACGGTATCGCCCTTGAAGCACATTTACAAAATTCAATCGCTACATTTAGTGAAGATGGACGATTAGATAGGCTTTATATACGTGATTTTGAGGGGTTACGTATCGATCGCATACGCTTGAATAAGATGGGTTATAGTACTGCAAGTTTTCATGAAAAATCTTTAATTTTATCTGATCAACCTCAAACAGTATTTAATAAAGTCTTTTATTCAAGTATTCAAAATCATCTCGGTGAATTAATTGTCAGTATTACAAAATCAAGTGAAAATTCTAATTTTGAAAAACAACTTTGGCAATTGATTCGAGATATTTTAATTGCTAAATTAAATGATATTGCAAATGATATAGATGACCAACAACGCGTGAAAAATATAAAATCAATCCTATTGGCACCCAAAATAGATTATAAATGTGTTACAACCATGCGTTTGACTGATGAAGCGGATTACTATACCTATATTAAAGTTGACAATCCTTTACATCAGAAATAAATATATATAAAACTACCGGTAAAGGATTACCTTTACCGGTAGTTTTTAAATTAAGCGTTATTGTAAGCCTTTATTTTCGTTGCTTGAATTTTGGCTTTTTTCATTTTTTTGTGACCATTCTTTTCTAGTCATCACGTCTTCAACACGCATATTCACTTCTACAACTTCAAGACCAGTAATATATTTTACTTGTTCTTTAACTAAATCTGTTACTTTGCGGAAAATTTTAGGTGCAGATTCACCATATTCTAAAATAACTTTTAAATCAACTGCAGCTTGTTTTTCGCCTACTTCAACGCTAACACCTTGTGTTACATTGTTGCTGCTTCCGAATGAACTAGAAATGTTATCAACGAAGCCGCCTTTCATTTCTAAAATACCATTTACTTCGCGTGCGGCAATACCAGCAATTTTTTCAATAACTTCGTCTGAGAACGTTAACTTGTTCGTGAATTCTGGTTCTTGTTGCTGTTGTTGCTGCTGTTGTTGTTTTTCTTGCTCTTTTTCGTTTACTCCAGTTTGGTTATCATATGCTTGTTTTGCTTTATTGTTATCTACTGCCATAATTAATTCTCCTTTGTTATATAAGATTTTAAAATTAATAATGTACTATTTAAATTAATTAACTCCATCGATTTAAGAAATTTAAAAAATCTTGCTTACGATCTTTAGTATACCCAATACCAATACCAATTAAACATAAAACAATAATTAATATTGTACTCCAGAAACCTAACGTTAAAAATAATATAGCGATAATTAGAAATGCTAAAAATCCAATTATTCTCCATTTAAATGTTTTGAAAAAATCAACAACTTCTTGTGTAGAATCTTGTCTTTGTTGGTTATTATTGTTAGCCATGATAACCCTCCCTTACAACACACGTTTGCCTGAGGCTTTTTGATCTCTAACGTTAACCTCTAATTTTGAAACTGGTAATTCTGTGAAATGCTCAACATTTTGTTTAATGTCATTTCTTATTTCTTCTGTTAATGAACCAACTTGAACATCACCTGGAACAAAGAAATCTGCTTTTAAAGCAATATGTGATTTCTTTTTCTTGTTATATAGTTTCGCTATAACATTTGGTTGACGAATTTGGTCATATTTTACAAGTGTATCGTATGCAGATTTTTCAACTGCTTTTCTCGAAACATAAATATGTCCATCTTCATAGTCTTTATAAAGTCCAGGTTTTCTATACGTAGGTTTAAACAAGCTAAATACAAGTATTAGACCTATTAAAATCAACAAAGCTGATAAGCCAATTAACGTTGGTTCAAACCAATTAAATTGCTTGAAGTAGTCCTGGTACTCACTAATTCTAGAATCTTTGATATACATAAATAGTAAAAAACCAACGATGACTACGATTAATAGACCTAGTATAAAATTTTTAATTCGCTTCACCTCGTATGACACCTCCTATAGTCAAATTATATGTACATGTCATACATCTTTATACCCCGTTAAATAAACGTAAAAACATTTTAAATTGAAATTATAATGTATTTGGTAAAATAATTTTAATCACTGTCATGATGCATTTGTAATTAGGTATTTTTTTCATGATCTTGATTTGATTTTCGATATTGTAAATACTTTTCATCAGAAACAAGTAATTTATTGCTAGGACGCGGTTTTTCAATTGATAATGATTTGAATAGTGACCAAATCATAAAGATAATGACGATTGAAAAAGGCAAAGCTGCAATGATTAATAAATTTTGTATTGATTGTGTACCACCTGTATAAATCATAATCATCGCAAATAAAGCTAAAATAATCCCCCAGCTTACTTTTACTATACCGGATGGGTTTATACTACCTTTAGAGCTCAACATACCAAGCACGTAAGTTGCTGAGTCTGCTGAAGTAACAAAGAAAATCATAATTACAATGAGCGTGATAATACTGAGTAAAAATCCTAATGGGAAATGCTCAAGCGTTGCAAATGTTGCAGTTTCAGTTGCCTCTTTAGCAATGTTGGCAATACCATTTTGCTGTAAATAAATTGCAGATGCCCCGAATACTGCAAAGAATAAAAAACAAACAAGTGCTGGTACAAAAAGTACACCTAAAATAAATTCTTTAATTGTTCTACCTCGAGAAACCCGAGCAATGAATATACCAACAAATGGCGCCCAAGAAACCCACCATGCCCAGTAGAAGATTGTCCACTGTTGTAACCATTGGAATTTCTCTCCACCTGCTTGTGGAATACGTAAACTCATATTAAAGAAATTAGCAATATAATCACCCAATGAATTCGTAAACATATTTAAAATGTTTAACGTAGGACCGACACAAAATAATGCAATCAAAACTACAAAAGCTAAAAACATATTAATATTACTTAAGTTTTTAATGCCTTTATCAATACCGGACCAAGCAGACCAGGTAAATAACACTGTAGCTATAACGATAATCACAACTTGTGTACCAAAATTAGAAGGTATTTTAAATAAGAAATTCAACCCTTCATTAATTTGTAATGCACCAAAACCTAATGTCGCAGCAACACCAGTTACTGTGGCAATAATTGCAAGCACATCGATTGCGCCACCTATTGGGCCTCGCATCATTTTTTCACCCAAAATGGGTCTTAATGTAGCACTAACTAATCCAGGATATCCTTTATGAAAATTAAAGTACGCAAACACGAGTCCAACAATTCCGTACACTGCCCACGCATGTATACCCCAGTGAAAAAATGAAAACTGCATCGCTTCATTTATAGCAGTTTGTGTTCCTGCTTTATGTATCGGTGTTAAAGTAAATGCGTGACTGATGGGTTCAGCTGTTGTCCAAAATACTAAGCCTATCCCCATACCTGCACTAAATAACATTGCAAACCATGATTTAAGTGAAAATTCTGGGTCTTCTCCCTCTTGCCCTAAAGTTATTGTTGAATATCTAGAAAATAATAAATAAATAGATACAACTAAAATGGCTAATACTAATAGTAAATAATACCATCCAAAATTTACTGCAATAAAATTAGTAATTGCTTGTGTAACCGATTCTAATTGTTTAGGCGCAATTGCTCCATATATAACAAATAGCGTACAAATCGTTAACGCTACCCAAAAAACCACTGTTAATTTTCTAAATCGCATATTAACATGACACTCTCCCTTTACTTTATGTGTCACATATACCCTTACATCGTGCTAATATGCGTAATTTATGAATTTAATTGCATTTAACATTTTAATTTATATATAACTTTTATTTTAAGACACACATATATTCAAAAGTGAAAATGATGATACCGAACATATGATAGACTGTTATGTTGAAAAAATAAAGGAGCAAAATAACAATCAAATATAATAACTTGACTGTATTTGCTCCTTGAAAGCTCTTAATTTAATCAAATCGCTTTGGCATATCACATATGATTTAACAATAATTTATATATAACTAACAGTGTTTTCGTTAAGAATACTTTTCACTTTTGTTAAATTGAAATAACCAATTTACCGATCATTCTATGATTTTCCATTTTTCTATGCGCCTCAAAAATATTATCTGCTGTTAATCCTTTTAACACTTCATTTGCTGTTGGTTGATAATCACCAGATTCTACTTTATCAGTGATGTCTTTTAGATACGTACCGTGAATAGCCATATCTTCTGTTTGATTCAAAGGTCTTGAATACATATATTCATGAGTAAAGGTGATGCTTTTAGGCTTTAGTAAATTCAAATCTTGCTTATGATTGAAAGCAACAATTGTCGCAATTTTACCACGTGGTTTTACAAGTTCAATCATTTTTTCATAATATAAGTCCGTATCAAAAGTACAAAAAATATAATCTACTTCACTAATTTCATATTTTTTAAATTCATCTGTCAAATTATTTTTATGATTCAACACGATGTCCGCACCTAATGATTTTGACCAATTATACGTTTCATCACGTGATGCAGTGGTGATGACATGTAATCCGTAATATTTTGCTATCTGTGTCGCGATACTGCCTACGCCACCTGCCCCATTAATTATTAATAAGGATTTACCTTTATTTTCTTCAGGATTCTTAGAAATATTAAAAACATCAAAAAGTGTCTCTGATGCTGTTAAACCAGTTAATGGTAAACTTGCCGCTGCTGTATCACTAATATTACTTGGCTTTAATGCTACTAAACGTTCATCAACAAGTTGATAGGTCTGATTTGAGCCTTGATATGATGGTGAGCCTGAGTAATAAACTTCATCTCCAATTTTAAATTGTTTAACATCTTCACCTAAATCTTCTACAATGCCTACAGCATCATAACCTAGAATTCTTGGCGACTCATTTATAGACGATTGTCTAATTTTCGTATCTACTGGATTAACGCTAATAGCTGTTAAACGTACTAATAACTCACGCTGCTGAGGTTTTGGCGTCTTTATATCCATTTCATAAAATTGATTACCCTCATCTAATGTAAACGGTTTGTCTGCACCAATTGCTTTCATATGTGCATCTCCTTTAGCTATAAATTATCTGATACTTGGACCACTTGTTTACCAAAATTGTCTCCAGTAAATAAATTTCTAAATGCATTAGGCACGTTTTCAAATCCTTCTACGATTGAAGTTTTTGTTTTTATTTTGTCTTCATTTACCCACTGTGCAAGTTGCTGACTAGCTTGTTTAAAGTCGTCTGCATAATTAGCCACAACAAACCCTTTCATAAGTGCTTGTGATTTTATTAAAATTGGTTGAATCCGTGGACCATGCTCGATACCCTTATCATTATAACCAGAAATCGCTCCACATACTGGAATTCTAGCAAATTGATTTAAGTGTTTCATAACTTCATCTGCAATGTGTCCACCAACATTTTCAAAATAAACATCTACACCATCAGGCACCGCTTGAGCTAATTTTTCTGAGAAGTTATCAGCTTTATAATCTACGCTAGCATCAAATCCTAATTGATCAGTTAAATATTCTGTTTTACTTGTTCCACCTGCAATACCAACTACACGAGCACCTTTGAGTTTAGCAATTTGACCTACTACTGAACCCACAGCTCCTGAAGCTGCAGATACAACAACTGTTTCCCCTTCTTTTGGTTGTCCAATTTTTAGCAATCCGTGATATGCTGTTTGGCCAGTCATACCTAGTACGCTAAGATATAAGTATAGTGGAATGTCTCGCTGGGTAATTTTCGTAACACTTTGTGCTGATACATTTGTGTGTTTTTGCCAAGGTAGCATACCTACAACATAATCGCCTTGTTCAAAACCATCAGCATTGGATTGTATTACTTTTCCAACAATATGTCCTGCCAATGGTTTATCCAATTGAAATGGTTGAATATAAGATTTACTATCATCCATTCTGCCACGCATATATGGATCTACCGAAATATATATCGCTTCAATTTGAATCTCATCTTTACTAGGCTCATCTATTTCAACAGTTTCGTATCTAAATACATCATCCGAAGGTATACCTTCTGGACGTTTTGCTAATACAATGCTTTCTGTTTTCATTATTTTGCCTCCATTTCATCTTTTCTTCTATTTTATAGTGATGAGGTGATGCAATCAATCAAATCGCTTATTTGATATTTTGTCCACATGTTATGATAAACAGAATAGAGCACTTAAATGATTGTAATGAAGGAGAATGTAAACATGCGATTAAGTATACTAGACTATGTCCCAATATTTGAAGGTAGTGACACCACTCAAGCGATAAATCATTCTGTTGAATTAGCTCAACTTGCTGAATCATTAGGTTTTTACCGATTTTGGGTTGCTGAACATCACAAAGTATTGTCAGTTGCTTCTAGTGCTCCAGAAATGATTATGATGGCTTTGTTAGAAAATACGACTTCAATACGCATTGGCAGTGGTGGCGTTATGCTTCCCCACTATAGTGCTTATAAAATAGCAGAAGTCTTTAAAATATTAGAAGGACGTCACCCTCGTAGAGTAGATTTAGGCATTGGCCGCTCTTTCAGTTTTAAAAATGTAAATCAAGCGTTAAATGAAAACAAAACAGCTAACATTGATTTTGAAACACAAATTTTGGATCTAACAAACTATTTTAATGATGACATTCAAAAGCAAAGATTTCCTGGATTATACGCCACGCCTTTAATCCCAACGCAACCTAATATGCATTTATTAGGCACAAGTCAAAATAGCGCTGAACTCGCTGCACAACACGGCTTACCTTTTGTCACCGCTTTAATGGGGAAAAATAAAAATAAAGTTAAACAATCTATCGCTGTTTATCGCAAGCTATTTTCAGAACTTCATCCAAACCGAACACCTTATGTTATAATTTCAACTTTTGTCATCACAGCAAATGACATTCAAAAAATCAAAGAGTTAGAACAAGCTTTTCATCTATGGCTATTACGCATTAATTATTTAAAACAACCTAGTCATTATCCATCAATTACATTTGCGCAACAAAGACAGCCATCCACTAGAGAAATAGAAAAAATGCATCAAAATAAAGCACGTGTTATCATTGGTTTGCCAAATGAAGTTTCCACTCAACTTAAAGCTATCGCAAATCAATATAATGCAGATGAAATGATGATACAGCCACATGTATATGGTGAAGCAAATCGCAAAAACTTACTACAATTATTAGCAGCTGAAAATAATACATTTTAAGCCTTTTAGAATGAGTAAATAACATGGATTCAAAACTGTACAAAAGATAATTCTAAAATCATAGAGTTATCTTTTTCATTTATAAGCCCCAAAGAAATGCATTCATTTGATCTGTAACTTTTTTATTATCATGGAGCTCACTATGTTCTGCTTTTGGTCCATATACTTTGTATGTTTTATAAGTTTTAACGTGATTTGACAAGAGATACCTTAACGATTCTGAAGATACATTTGTAACTCTACCATCAGAATGGGTTCCGTCTTTTAAATCTCCATAAATATTAAGCACTTCAGCATTTCTAGGATAGTGCGCTTGCATAGATAATAAATTTCGATATTCTTTTAACATCCTGTTAGGTTTGCCATTTTTATCTAAATATATATTTAAGTCCAAACCATTGATATCCACTTCCCCGTTAAAGTTTCCAGCTAAACTCACTTGCTTATTTAACTTAGGTAAGGCACTATCATCACCATACTTTAACATATAATAACTAAATGATTGATTTCCCATAGAATGAGCTACAAAATTGAATTTTTTAAAATGATATTTTGCATTAAAAGCAATCATAACATTTTTAATCCATTGCGCATCTTTTTCTAAATCTTTTTCTTCATTATCTTCAAAAATGATTTTTATAATCGGACGTTTCATATTGTTAACTATATTTTTATTAAATGTCACCTTTCCATTTGATGAAACTTTGGCCTCAACAACGTCATTTGTAATATTATTTTGAATTGCTGAATTAACCATGTATTTTTCTGAATTAGCTGTACCGGCAAAACCGTGCAAAAAAAATGTAGGAATCGATGTCTCGTTAGACATGTTTTTAATGTGGGTTTTGTTAAACAGTTGATTCAAAGTCAAAACGATAATACTAGCTAAAAAAATAAATATTAACACGAAAACCAATTGCTTCAAGAGATGTTTTAATTTATTGAATGCCATATGTATAACCTCTAATACCATTTTTACTTTATTATACTTCATACTAACTGAACTTACTAAAGTAAACCAAATGCTTTGAATTTTAAAAGTAGCAAAGTTTGTTTTTTTAATATTTTATAAATCAAAAAAAACTTCCCATACAAATATGGGAAGTTAGAAATATTGTTGCTATATAAACAACAATTACTTAAGCAATTAATGTACAAATCTGTAGGTGAATCGTATTCGCCACAGTATTTGATATATTAACGTTTTGAGAATTGTGGTGAACGACGAGCTTTTTTAAGACCTGGTTTTTTACGTTCTTTCATACGTGGGTCACGTGTAAGTAATCCAGCGCGTTTTAATGAACCTCTATATTCAGGATCTGCTTCTAATAAAGCACGTGCGATACCGTGACGGATAGCTTGTGCTTGTCCAGTGAAACCACCACCGTGAACGTTAACTAATACATCATAGTTACCTTTAGTTTCTGTAACATCAAATGGTTGGTTTAAGTCTAAGATTAATGATTCGAATGGTAAGTAGCTACGTACATCAGTGTGATTAACAGTAATGTTACCTTCGCCAGGTACTAAACGTACACGTGCTACTGAGTTTTTACGACGGCCTGTGCCTTTATATTCAACTTGTGCCAATGTAATTTCCTCCTTTTAATTAACCACGTAACTCGTAGTTTTCTGGTTGTTGTGCAGCGTGTGGATGTTCAGCGCCACCATATACAAATAATTTTTTGCCTTGTTTTTCACCTAGACGTGTGCTTGGTAACATACCTTTAATTGAGTTTTCAAGTAAACGTTCTGGGTTTTTAGCTTTTAACTCACCAGCAGAGATTGATTTGATTCCGCCTGGGTGGTTACTGTGACGGTAATACATTTTGTCTTGTTCTTTATTACCAGTGAATTGAATTTTAGCAGCGTTGATGATAATTACATAATCACCTGAATCAACGTGTGGTGTATAAGTTACTTTATTTTTACCGCGTAGAATAGCAGCTACTTCTGATGATAAACGACCAAGTGTTTGACCTTCAGCATCAATAACATACCATTTGCGCTCAATGTTTGCTTCATTAGCCATAAATGTTTGACGCATATAATTGTCCTCCTAGAATAAATAAATGTTTCTTGTCTAATTGAAATGATATTTAAACTTAAATGCATTTATTTTGTTAATTTATAATTTCTACGTGCTTCTATATCTTGTTACACAATAAGATTCCGGGGCTTATCGTGGGGTGATATAAAACAATACCGTTAGTTATCGTATAATTTTTATGGTGTTTTGTCAATGTAATTTACCTATTTTGTGTGGATTTTTTTTGATATATTTTTATGTCTTCACCAAAATCACTTATGAGTGCTTCGGGAGACAAGTATATATGTTCCAAATATAATCCTTCTGCTGGTGCAGTAAACGGAACTTTATTGCGATCTTTCGCTTTTAATAATTGTGGAACTGACTCAGGCGGAAATTTCTCTTTACCCACACCAATTAAAAATGCAACTAACACACGTACCATATTATATAAAAACCCTGAACCAGTAACTACATAATCAAAACCATATTCTGTTTTTTCGATTCTACTTTCATATAGAGTACGTACTTTACTTTCAACTTCTGTTTTTTGAGAACAAAAACCAGTAAAGTCATGTGTACCCATAAATAAACTGGCAGCCTGAGACATCTTTTCAAAGTCTAAACTTTCAGGTACGTGTGCTTTCAAACCACATTCAAATGGATTTTTATTAGGTGATTGATAAACTTTATAGCGGTAAGTTTTACCCACACAATCATATCTACAGTGGAATGACGCATCTACAAATGAAACATGTTTCACAAAAATATCATCAGGTAATGCCCGATTCATTGCATACTGCCATTGATCTGGTAAAATGTTAAGCTCTGAATCAAAATGAAAATATTGCTCTATTGCATGCACACCACGATCAGTTCGGCTACTAGGATGAATTCTAACATGTCGCTTGTGCATGCGCTTAAGTATTTTTTCAAATTGCTGTTGTACCGTTCTACCATTATTTTGAATTTGAAAACCTAAGAATTGACTACCTTGATACGAAATATTTACTAAAACACGAACCATCCTTTACACTCCCATATACTTTAACACAAATAATATTATTACTATTGGTATTATTGATATCAATAACAAGCTATCAGACTTTTGCCAGTTTAATTGACGATAACTCGTTCGCTGTTTGTTTGTATCATAACCACGTACTTCCATTGCAATTGCTAAATCTTCAGCTCTTTGGAAAGCTGAGATAAATAAAGGAATTAACAAAGGTATAAACGCACTCACTCTATTGATTAATCCCCCTGAACTGATTTCAGAACCTCTTGATTTTTGTGCTAAGATAATTTTATCCAGTTCATTCATTAAAGTTGGAATAAAACGTAAAGCAATTGACATCATCATACTCAGTAAATGTACAGGTATTTTTATCAACTTTAATGGGTATAATAACCTTTCAAATGCATCAGTAAGATCTAAAGGACTTGTCGTTAAAGTCATAATTGTAGACACCATAATGATAAACATTAACCTCAAGACAATATAAATACCTTCTAAAATACCATGTGTATCAATTGAAATAAAACCGAATTCAAATATCCGTATACCACCTTTAGTTAAAAATAAATGCATTAAAAAGGTGAAAATCAGAAAAATCCATATTGGGGTTAACCCCTTAATTAAAAACCAAGCTTTTATATGAGCAGTTTTCATCATGGTTACAATGATTATAAATAACCATAAATAAGTAAAAAATGAATGTGCAAAAAATATTAATATAATAAATAAAAAGACAAAAATTAATTTTGCACGTGGATCACGACGATGTACAAAAGTGTCTAATGGAAGATAACGTCCTATAATAAACTTATCTCTCATTTTTTTGCCACTCCTTATACATCTCAGTGAATTCTGATTCGGTTAATGCAATACGGTCAAATTTAATTTGATGTTTTGCTTCAATGTCTCTCTGTAATTTAACGATGTCTGGAACATCCAAGTGCATGTCTTTAACATAGTCATTTGCATTAAACAATTTTCTTGGAGAACAGCTTTCAACTAATTTGCCCTGCTTAATAATTTTTACTTCATCAACATATTTTGCAACGTCATTCATTTCATGCGTGACTAATATGATTGTTTTATGTTGTTCAACTTGAAGTTTCTTTAACATTTCCATGATTTGATTTCTACTTTTAGGATCAAGACCCGCAGTGGGTTCATCTAATATGACAATATCTGGATCCATAGCTAAGATAGAAGTAATTGCTATTTTTCTCATTTGTCCTCCCGACATTTGGAAAGGCGATTGTTCAAGTATATCTCTATTAAAACCGAATTCGATTAATAATTGAAATGCCCGTACTTTTACTTCTTCAAGTGGCATATTAAAATTTTTAGGTCCAAATAATATTTCTCGTTCTACTGAGTCTTCAAACAGTTGTGATTCTGGAAACTGGAATACTACCCCTACACGTTTTCGTACTTGTTTTAAATACTTATCTTTAGTTTTATGTGTAATTTGGACATCATTGACCTCTAAAGAGCCATGTGAAGGTTTGAGTAGTCCATTAATATGCTGAATTAATGTAGACTTGCCTGAGCCTGTTTGACCAATTACTGCATAATACTTTCCTTGTTCAAAAGTGGTTACAATGTCTTTCAATGCAAGATGCTCATAAGGTGTTCCTTTTTGATAAACATAAGATACTTGATCAAATTTAACAGTCATAATTTGCTTACCAACCTTTCGTAAGAAATATAGTCAGTAACACCTAAGAGTTGTTGGCTCATTCTCATTGCAAACGGTAAATCTAAACCAATTTGTGTCAGTGCCGCTCCTTGATTAAAAATAACTTGAGGCAAACCCGCTTGATATAAGGAACCTTGGTTTAAAACAACTAAATGGTCCGCATCTATAGCTTCTGATAAATCATGAGTGATGGAAATGATTGTCACATCTTTTTCTTCTTTTAAACGGTGAATTAATGAAATTAATTCTGTTCTGCCTTCTGGATCTAACATAGATGTCGCTTCATCTAATATAATGATATCCGTATTTAATGCTAAGACACCTGCGATTGCGACACGCTGTTTTTGACCACCTGAAAGTGATTGCGGCTCATATGTGGCTCTATCCAACATATCTACATCCGCTAATGCTTTGGGTACAATTTCGTGCATCTTTTCGTAAGCTATCGCATTATTTTCTAAACCAAAAGCTACATCAAATTCTACAGTAGACCCTACAAATTGATTTTCTGGATTTTGAAATACAATTCCTATATGTTGTCTTAACTCATTTAAGTTATCATCATTGATGCTTATACCGTTCAAATAAATTTGGCCTTCAAAAGGTTTTTGAATGCCTATCATCAGTTTTGCTATCGTTGATTTACCTGAACCATTGTGGCCTACTATAGAGGTCCATTTACCTCTTGGTATGCTAAATGATACATCATTTAACGCAAGTGGTTCATCGCTATTATATTTAAAAGATACGTGATCAAATTTAATTATTTCTTCTGCTTGCGTTACCATGTCAGTTATCTCCTAAATCAAAAATATTAATCATATACTTAATCATTTTACATGAAAAATAATAAATAAGCACTTCTTCTTCACTAATTTTTCTTTAAAATCTCATTTATTGAGTCTTCAAAAAGATACCATTAAACATCTAAAGATTATATTTCACTATTAACAATTACTGATACCTAACAATAAACTTATATGAATTTATAAACAAATCGCTGATTAGCTAGAACTGCTCATGTCTCCACTCCGTGAAGGCATTCCTTATCTTCTTCGAATTAAGGCTCAGTGGTTCGCTATTGCTTTGCAATTGCATAAGTCTAAAGCAGTTCTCTAAGCTTTGCTTAGCTAGAACTACTTATGCATTCACTCCGTGAAGGCATTCCTTATCTTCTTCGAATTAAGGCTTAGCGGTTCGCTATTGCTTTGCAATTGCATAAGCCTAAAGCAGTTCTCTAAGCTTTGCTTAGCTAGATCTACTTATGCATTTACTCCGTAAAGGCATTCCTTATCTTCTTCGAATTAAGGCTTAGCGGTTCGCTATTGCTTTGCAATTGCATAAGCCCCCCTAAATTCTTCGAATTAAGGCTTAGCGGTTCGCTATTGCTTTGCAATTGCATAAGCCCCCCTAAATTCTTCGAATTAAGGGGGGCTAACAAAAAAAAGCGCGCACCCCATCATATTTGAGTTCACGCTTTAAAATTTATTAAGTTTGATGGGGTACTCTGAGCTAGACAATATTTGTATGTGGCAAACATTATCGTTGCACTCATTTGCTTTATACATAGTAGTATGTGTATTTAAATTAAACTAATTCTATAATTACTGATTCAGCACCGTCACCACGACGAGGGCCTACTTTAAGGATACGAGTGTAACCGCCTTGACGTTCTGTATAACGTTCAGCAATTTCACCAAATAATTTTTGAAGTGCAGTTTGTGTTGTTTCATCTTCATTTAAGATTTCAACATTACGTAAAGTTTTAGCAGCTTGACGACGAGATGCTAAATCTCCTTTTTTACCTAAAGTGATTAATTTTTCAACAACACTACGTAATTCTTTTGCACGTGCTTCTGTAGTTTCAACACGCTCACTTACAATAAGTGAAGTAGCTAAGTCACGTAACATCGCTTTACGTTGATCAGATGTACGTCCTAATTTTCTGTAACCCATGAGTTAACCTCCTTTATATTAATCTTCTTTTCTAAGACCTAAACCTAGATCTTCAAGTTTATATTTAACTTCTTCTAATGATTTACGTCCTAAATTGCGCACTTTCATCATATCTGCTTCAGATTTATCAGCTAATTCTTGAACAGAATTAATACCTGCGCGTTTCAAACAGTTATATGAACGTACAGATAGGTCTAATTCTTCAATAGACATTTCAAGTACTTTTTCTTTTTGATCTTCTTCTTTTTCAATCATGATTTCAGCATTTTGAGCTTCATCAGTTAATCCAACGAAGATGTTCAAATGTTCAGTTAAGATTTTTGCCGCTAGAGAAACAGACTCTTGTGGCGTAATAGAACCATTAGTCCAAACATCTAAAGTTAATTTATCAAAATCACTACTTTGACCTACACGTGTGTTTTCTACAGTATAGTTAACACGTTCTACTGGTGAATATAGTGAATCCACTGGAATTACACCAATTGGTAAATCACTAGTGTTATTTTGTTCTGCTAATGCGTAACCTCTACCCTTATTAGCAACAAGACGGATTTTTAAATGTCCACCTTTAGATACTGTTGCGATCTTAATCTCAGGATTTAAAATCTCTACATCACTATCATGTGTGATGTCACTTGCAGTAACTTCGCCTTCATCTTTTACATCAATCTCTAATGTTTTATCTTCTTCAGAATAAATTTTCAATGCTAGTTTTTTGATGTTCATGATAATTGTTGAAACATCTTCTACAACATTATCTATTGCTGAGAATTCATGTAATACACCTTCGATTTCGATGTACTTAACGGCTGCACCTGGTAATGAAGATAGTAGGATACGACGTAAGGAGTTTCCTAGTGTAGTACCGTAGCCACGTTCTAGTGGTTCAACAACGAACTTACCGAATTTAGCATCTTCACTAATTTCAATTGTTTCAATTCTAGGTTTTTCGATTTCAATCATTTACAAATATCCTCCTTGATTACGTCGACTTGAATTGTACTGTGTTTCTCAGTGACTTGCGACAATAACGATAATATTATACGCGACGACGTTTTGGTGGACGACAACCATTATGTGGTACTGGAGTAACGTCACGGATTGCAGTTACATCTAATCCAGCTGATTGTAATGCACGGATCGCTGATTCACGACCTGGGCCAGGACCTTTAACTGTAACTTCAACAGTTTTCAAACCATGTTCCATAGCTGCTTTAGCTGCAGTTTCTGATGCCATTTGTGCTGCGAATGGTGTTGATTTTTTTGATCCTTTAAATCCAAGTGCACCTGCTGATGACCATGATAAAGCATTACCAAATTCATCAGTAATAGTTACGATTGTATTATTGAATGTTGAGCGGATATGTGCTACACCATTCTCAATATTCTTTTTCACTCTACGTTTACGAGATACTTGTTTACGTGCCATTTAAAATTTGCCTCCTTTACCTATTATTTTTTCTTGTTAGCTACAGTTTTAACTGGGCCTTTACGAGTACGAGCATTGTTTTTTGTTTTTTGTCCGCGTACTGGTAATCCACGACGGTGACGGATACCACGGTATGATGAGATTTCCATTAAACGTTTAATGTTTAAGTTTTGCTCACGACGTAAGTCACCTTCTACTTTATAATTGTCGATAACTTCACGGATACGACCTAATTCGTCATCAGTTAAGTCTTTAACGCGTGTATCTGCAGATACATTTGCTTCTTCAACAATTTTTTGAGCTGTAGTAGTACCGATACCATATACATAAGTTAACGAAATAACAATACGTTTTTCACGTGGAATATCTACTCCTGCTATACGTGCCATAATTATTTACACCTCTCTTTATTAACCTTGTCTTTGTTTGTGTTTTGGATTGCTACAAATTACCATTACTTTACCTTTACGTTTAATGACTTTACATTTTTCGCAAATTGGTTTTACTGATGGTCTTACTTTCATTTTAATACCTCCCTATATTATGGAGTGACGATTATTTATAACGATACGTAATTCTTCCGCGTGTTAAATCATACGGAGACATTTCTACAGTTACTTTGTCGCCAGGTAGAATTCGAATATAATTCATTCTGATTTTACCACTAACGTGAGCTAAAATCTCATGACCATTTTCTAATTCTACTTTAAACATTGCATTTGGTAAAGTATCTAATACTGTACCTTCTAATTCAATAACATCTTGCTTAGCCATTTATTAACTTCCCCCTTTTTACAATAGTTGGTTATCGTCTAAGATCAACTCTAACCCTACGAGTCTATAAGTGTTGTTAATAAGTTCAACAAAATTAAAATGAATTACTATATCGCATTGTCACTCTTTTTCGTTTATACTCTTGGCATTACATAGACCGTACAAAGTTGATACTATTTTAGATTCTCAAGAATATCGATTACGTTTGAAGTAACCTCGTTAATATCTTTTGAACCATCAATGTTTTTCAATACATTTTCATTATCATAGTATTCTAGGATTGGCTTAGATTGTTTCACATTGACATTTAAACGATTTGCAACTGTCTCTGGGTTGTCATCTTCACGTTGGTATAATTTACCACCGTCAATATCACAAATGCCATCAACTTTTGGAGGATTGAATACAAGATGATAAGTGTGCCCGCATTTTTCGCAAATTCTACGACCAGTAAGGCGGTTCATTAATTCTTCTTCAGGTACCTCTATATTGATAACAGCATCAATTTTTCTATCTAATTCTTGCATGATTTCACTTAATGCTTTTGCTTGTTCAATAGTACGAGGAAAGCCGTCAAGTAAGAATCCTTTTTTTGCATCGTCTTCAGAAATTCTTTCTTTTACGATGCCCACAGTAACTTCATCAGGGACTAATTCTCCACGATCCATGTATGATTTAGCTTCTTTGCCTAAATCCGTTTCATCTTTAATCGCTTTTCTGAACATGTCTCCAGTAGATATGTGTGGAATTGGGAATTTCTTAACAATTTCACTCGCTTGAGTTCCTTTACCTGCGCCAGGTAAACCCATTAAAATGATATTCATAAGTGCCCTCCTACAATTTATCTACCACCAAAGCCTCTATAATCTTTTTGACTCACTTGAGCTTCAAGACTCTTCATTGTTTCAATCGCAACACCAATTACGATAAGTAGACTTGTACCACCGACTTGAATCGATTGTGGTAAGTCCATCACCTTAGTAGCAATGATTGGTAGTATAGCAACGACAGCTAAGAATATTGATCCTACAAAGGTCAATCTGTAGAGAACTTTAGTAATATATTTTTTTGTTTGTTCGCCAGGTCTAATACCCGGAACATAACTTCCTTGTTTTTTAAGGTTATCAGACATCTTTTCAGGATTGACTTGTACAAATGCATAGAAATATGCAAATGCAATAATAAGGATTACATAAACAATCATCCCTATATTATTCGATGGATTTGCAACGTCAGATACTTTTTGCGCCCAACTTGCATCAGGGAAGAACAAAGTTAATGTTCTTGGTAATAAGAAGAACGCCATTGCAAAGATGACTGGGATAACCCCTGCAGAGTTAACTTTCAAAGGTAAATATGTTGCTTGTGAACCTAATCGTTGTGCAGACTGTTTTTTCGCATATTGAATTGGTATTTTTCTAATAGCTTGTAGTACGAATATTGCACCAACTGTTAGCAATATCATTCCAACAATTAACCCAATAACTTTTAACCATGCTAAAGTTGTGTCATCTTGTCCTACAAAGGACTGTTGGTAAAACTGGATTAATGATGAAGGTAATGAAGATAAAATACCTCCAAAGATAATGATGGAAATACCATTACCAACACCGAATTGAGTGATTTGTTCACCTATCCAAATTAAAAACGCTGTTCCAGCTGTTAATACAACAGCTATTGTCAGGTAGCTTATTACGGACTGATCCATAATAAGTTGACCTTGTAAATAATTATTAAATTGGAACGCCATTCCTATTGATTGGATAAAAGCAAGTACAATCGCAAAATAACGGGTTACGTTATTAAGTTTCTTTCTACCTGCATCACCTTGTTTTGCCCACTCTGAAAACTTTGGAACAATATCCATTTGTAATAACTGCATCACAATTGATGCAGTAATATATGGCATTATACCCATGGCAAAGATAGAAAAGTTCTGCAAGGCTCCGCCACCAAACGTATTCAGTAAGTCAGTGACACCTTGAGAACCTTGTTGACTGTCAAAAGCAGCTGGATTTACGCCAGGTGCTGGAATATAAGTACCTATTTTAAAAATAACTAACATTGCGAGCGTAAAAAAGATCTTGTTACGAACTTCTTTTGTAGTAAAGAAGCTCACAAGCGTTTGAAACATTAGATCACCTCGTGTGCTCCGCCTTTAGCATCAATAGCTTCTGCTGCAGAAGCAGAGAATTTGTTAGCTTTCACTGTTAACTTCTTGTCAAGTGAACCATTGCCTAGTACTTTAATACCAGATTTTTCACTTTTAACTACACCAGATTCTACTAATAAAGCAGGAGTTACTTCAGTACCATCCTCAAATTTATTAAGTTGGTCTAAGTTAACAATAGCATATTCTTTGCGGTTAATGTTAGTAAAACCTCGTTTTGGTAAACGGCGGAATAAAGGTAATTGTCCACCTTCAAATCCTGGTCTGATACTACCACCTGAACGCGCTTTTTGTCCTTTTTGTCCACGGCCACTAGTTTTACCGTTACCAGTAGCTGCACCACGACCTACGCGGTTACGAACTTTACGAGAACCTTCTGCTGGTTTTAACTCATGTAATTTCATTTCGGCACCTCCTTAATTATTTTTCTTCTACTGTCACTAAGTGACTTACTTTGTTGATTTGCCCACGAATAGCAGGGTTATCTTCAACAACTACTGAAGAGTTTGTTTTTTTCAAACCTAAAGCTTCAACAGTTTTACGTTGTGTTTCTGGACGACCTATAACACTACGAGTGAGGGTAATTTGTAATTTAGCCATAACTTATTTTCCCTCCTTAATTATATAATTCTTCTACTGACTTGCCACGTAATTTCGCAACTTGTTCAGCATTTTTAAGGTTTTGTAATCCATTAATTGTTGCACGCACCATGTTGATTGGTGTGTTTGAACCTAAAGATTTACTTAAGATATCAGTGATACCTGCTAGTTCTAACACCGCACGAACAGGACCACCCGCAATAACACCAGTACCAGGTGCAGCTGGTTTCATTAATACACTACCTGAACTGAATTGTCCAGTAATCATGTGAGGAGTTGTACCTTCGACACGTGGAACTTCAACTAAGTTTTTCTTAGCTGCTTCAACTGCTTTTTTGATTGCTTCAGGTACCTCTTGTGCTTTACCAGTACCGAATCCAACGCGACCGTTTTTATCTCCAACTACTACTAAAGCGCTGAAACGGAAACTACGACCACCTTTTACAACTTTTGCAACACGATTAATTGTAACAACGCGTTCTTCAAATTCTTTCGCTTCTTCTCTACGAGCCATGTAAATGTCCCTCCTTTAAATTAAAATTCTAAACCATTTTCACGAGCTGCTTCTGCTAATGCTTTAACACGTCCGTGATATAAATATCCTCCGCGGTCAAATACAATTGTTTTTACGCCTTTTTCATTTGCTCTTTTAGCAATTGTTTCGCCGACTTTAGCTGATAAATCAACTTTAGATCCAGTTTCATTAGCTAGATCTTTTTCTTGTGTTGAAGCTTGTGCTAATGTTTTGCCATTAACATCATCGATAACTTGTGCATAAATGTGTTTGTTTGAACGATAAACATTTAGACGTGGTTTTTCAGCAGTGCCAGACAATTTGTTACGGACACGTGCATGTCTTTTCAAACGCACTTTGTTTTTATCAATTTTGCTGATCATTTTATTACTCCTTTCTTCTGAAAGTTATTTATTATTTACCAGTTTTACCTTCTTTACGGCGAACGTATTCACCTTGGTAACGGATTCCTTTACCTTTGTAAGGTTCTGGAGGTCTTACTGAACGGATGTTTGATGCAATCGCTCCAACTTGTTCTTTTGAAATACCTTCTACAGTTACTGTAGTGTTTTTATCAACACCGAAAGTGATTCCATCTTCAGCTTTAAATTCAACTGGATGTGAGTATCCAACGTTTAATACTAGGTCATTACCTTGCATTTGAGCACGGTAACCAACACCTACAAGCTCAAGTGTTTTTTTATAGCCATCTTTAACACCTAGAATCATATTATTAATCAAAGCACGAGTTGTACCATGAACTGTTCTATCATTTTGAGAATCAGTTGGTCTAACAACTTCTAATGTGTTTTCATCTTGCTTATATGTCATTCTTTCATTCATTGTTTGTGATAATTCGCCTTTTGGACCTTTAACAGAAACTGTATTTCCTTCGATAGTTACTGTAACGTCGCTAGGGATGTCAATAATTTTTTTACCAACACGACTCATGTTATCGCACCTCCTTGTTATTAATTATTACCAAACGTAACCTAAGATTTCTCCACCAATATTACGTTTTCTTGCTTCTTTATCAGTGATTACACCTTCAGAAGTAGAAACTAATGCAATACCTAAACCATTTAATACTTTAGGTACTTCGTTTGCTTTAGCATAAACACGTAAACCTGGTTTTGAGATACGTTTTAATCCAGTGATAACACGTTCATTGTTTTGACCATATTTAAGGAATAAACGGATAACCCCTTGTTTATCGTCTTCAACGTATTCTACGTTTTTAATGAAACCTTCACTTTTTAATATTTCAGCAATTTCTTTTTTAATATTTGATGCAGGTAATTCTAACTTATCGTGACGCACCATGTTTGCGTTTCTTACACGAGTTAGCATATCTGCAATTGGATCGTTGATTGTCATTGAATGTTGCCTCCTTTCAGACTTTTTTCTATTACCAGCTAGCTTTACGAACGCCAGGGATTTGGCCTTTATAAGCTAATTCACGGAAACAAATACGGCATAATTTAAATTTACGATATACAGAATGTGGACGACCACAACGTTCACAACGCGTATATTCACGTACTTGGAACTTTTGTTTTTTTTGTTGCTTAGCAACCATTGAACTTTTAGCCACTTAATTAGCCTCCTTTAGAGATTATTTTTGAAATGGCATACCGAATTGTGTTAACAATTCACGAGCTTCCTCGTCAGTGTTAGCAGTTGTTACGATAACGATATCCATTCCTCGTATTTTACTTACTCGGTCGTAGTCGATTTCAGGGAAAATTAATTGTTCTTTAACACCTAAAGTGTAGTTACCTCTACCGTCAAATGCAGATTTTGATACACCACGGAAGTCACGAACACGTGGAAGTGATACCGCAATTAATTTATCTAAAAAGTCATACATTCTTTCACCGCGTAAAGTTACTTTAGCACCGATTGGCATACCTTCACGCAAACGGAATGTAGCGACAGATTTTTTCGCTTTAGTTACTAATGGTTTTTGACCAGTGATAGCTTGTAATTCTTCTACAGCATCATCTAATACTTTAGAGTTTTGTACAGCATCACCAACACCCATGTTTACTACAATTTTTTCTATTTTTGGTACTTCCATTACAGAACTATAGTTGAATTTTTTTACTAAGTCCGTTGTAACTTCAGTATTAAATTTTTCTTTTAAACGATTCACAGTGGATCCTCCTTTCAATTAATTATTCATTATTAGATTTAATTTCTTCGCCAGATTTTTTTGCAATTCTAACTTTTTTACCGTCTTCGAATTTGTAACCTACACGAGTAGGTTCATTCGTTTTAGGGTCTAATAATTGTACATTAGAAACATGGATTGCTGCCTCTGTTTCTAAGATTCCACCTTCAGGATTAAATTGAGTTGGTTTTTGGTGTTTTTTAATAGTGTTAACACCTTCCACAACGACACGGTCTTTTTTAGGTTCAGTAGCTACTACTTTACCTTCTTTACCTTTGTCTTTACCTGCGATAACTTTTACGTTGTCACCTTTTTTGATATGCATGTGTGGCACCTCCTTAAATTTATATATTTATAAATAGTTTATTAAAGTACTTCTGGAGCTAATGATACAATTTTCATGAAATTACCTTCACGTAATTCACGCGCAACTGGTCCAAAAATACGAGTACCACGTGGGCCTTTGTCGTCACGAATGATGACACATGCATTTTCATCAAATTTGATATATGAACCGTCATTACGACGTACACCTGATTTAGTACGTACAACAACAGCTTTAACTACTTCACCTTTTTTGACAACGCCGCCTGGTGTAGCATGTTTAACAGTAACGACGATTACGTCACCAATGTTCGCTGTTTTACGACCAGATCCACCTAATACTTTAACTGTAAGTACTTCACGTGCACCAGAGTTATCTGCTACTTTTAATCGTGTTTCTTGTTGGATCATGAGTTAAACCTCCTTTATCTTCACTGTTTATTAAATAATTACTGATTCTTCAACAATATCTACTAAACGGAAACGCTTAGTTGCTGATAAAGGACGTGTTTCTTGAATCTTAACGATGTCCCCTAATTTAGCTGAGTTGTTTTCATCATGTGTTTTGTATTTTTTAGAGTATTTTACTCGTTTGCCATATAGTTTGTGTGTTTTGTATGTTTCAACAAGTACAGTTACTGTTTTATCCATTTTATCGGAAACGACTCTACCTACATAAACTTTACGATCATTTCTTTCGCTCACTTTAGTAACCTCCTCTTTCAATTTGATTATTGATTAGCCTTACCTTGTTCAATTTCTCTTTCACGAGCAACAGTTTTTAGACGTGCAATCGTTTTTCTTACTGTACGAATACGTGCAGTTTCCTCTAATTGTCCTGTAGCTAACTGAAAGCGTAGGTTAAAAAGCTCCTCTTTTGAAGATTTGATTTGTTCTTCGATTTCAGAAGTGGTTAAGTCTCTAATTTCCTTAGCTTTCATTTGTTTCACCACCCAATTCTTCACGTTTTACAAACTTAGTTTTAACTGGAAGTTTGTGACTAGCTAAACGTAATGCTTCACGCGCAACTTCTTCGTTTACGCCTGCAACTTCAAATAAAATTCTACCTGGTTTTGCAACAGCAATCCAGCCTTCAACGGCACCTTTACCAGCACCCATACGAACTTCTAAAGGTTTTTTAGTGTAAGGTGTGTGTGGGAAGATTTTGATCCAAACTTTCCCGCCACGTTTCATATAACGAGTCATTGCAATACGAGCTGATTCGATTTGACGAGATGTGATCCAAGACGTTGTAGTTGCTTGTAAACCATACTCACCAAATGTTACATAGTTACCGCCTTTAGAACGACCAGTTGTTTTAGGACGATGTTGACGACGATATTTAACACGTTTTGGTAGTAACATTATTATTTTCCTCCTTCACTAGTGTTCTTAGTAGGAAGAACTTCTCCACGATAAATCCACACTTTGACACCTAACTTACCATAAGTTGTGTCTGCTTCTGCGTGTGCATAGCCTATGTCAGCACGTAGTGTATGAAGTGGAACAGTTCCTTCTGAATATTGTTCTGCACGAGCGATATCAGCACCAGCTAAACGACCAGATACTTGTGTTTTGATACCTTTAGCGCCTTGTTTCATCGCTCTTGTAATAGCTTGTTTTTGTACACGACGGAAAGATGCACGATTTTCTAATTGACGCGCAATGTTTTCCGCTACCAATTTAGCATCTAAATCTACTTTTTTGATTTCAATTACGTTGATGTGTACTTTTTTATTTGTTAATGAATTTAATTTGTTACGAAGTTTTTCTATTTCTGAACCGCCTTTACCGATTACCATACCAGGTTTACCAGTGTGAATAGCGATGTTGATACGATTAGCAGCACGTTCAATTTCTACATGAGAAACTGAAGC
This sequence comes from Staphylococcus ureilyticus, assembly GCF_002902235.1. GTDB lineage: Bacteria > Bacillota > Bacilli > Staphylococcales > Staphylococcaceae > Staphylococcus > Staphylococcus ureilyticus. The sequence goes on along the minus strand of NZ_PPRL01000048.1, from coordinate 21,475 downwards.
TTCACTTAATGCGTTATCAATAAACTTACGGATTTTTAAATCTTCGTGTAATAATGATGCGAAGTCTTTTTCTGCATACCATTTAGCTTCCCAATCACGGATTACACCGACACGAAGTCCAATTGGATTAATTTTTTGACCCACAGTGTTCCCTCCTTAAGATTTTATTAAGCTTCTTTAGCTTCTTCTTTACCGTCACTTACGACGATTGTAATGTGGCTTGTACGTTTGTTAATCGCACTTGCACTACCTTGTGCACGTGGACGGAAACGTTTTAAAGTTGGTCCTTCATTAGCATAAGCTTCTTTAACTATTAACTCATCTGTGTTCATGTCATAGTTATGTTCTGCATTAGCTAAAGCGGACATTAATAATTTCTCAATTACTGGTGATGAAGCCTTGTTTGTTAATTTCAAAATCGCTATCGCTTCACCAGCGCTTTTGCCTCTAATTAGATCTAATACTAATCTAACTTTACGAGGTGCGATTCTTATTGTTTTAGCAACCGCTTTTGCTTCCATTCCAATTTCCTCCTCTACCTGTTAGATATTATCTTCTTGTTTTTTTATCGTCTGCAACGTGACCTTTAAATGTACGTGTTGGTGCAAACTCTCCAAGTTTATGACCAACCATATCTTCTGTTACAAATACAGGCACATGTTTACGTCCATCATATACAGCGAATGTATGTCCGATGAAATCAGGGAAAATAGTTGAACGACGTGACCAAGTTTTGATTACTTGTTTTTTCTCGCTTCCGCTTTGAGCTTCAACCTTTTTCATTAGGTGATCGTCAACGAAAGGTCCTTTTTTAATACTACGAGCCATAGTGGCGCCTCCCTTCTTATTATGTGCGTGCAGCGGTTAAGCCGCACACCCAAATAAGTTATTTTTATTTTTTCTTACGTCCACGAACGATAAGTTTATCTGATGATTTTTTACCGCGACGTGTTTTCTTACCAAGTGTTGGTTTGCCCCAAGGTGACATTGGAGAAGGCATACCGATTGGTGCGCGTCCTTCACCACCACCGTGTGGGTGATCGTTAGGGTTCATTACAGAACCACGAACTGTCGGACGGATACCTTTCCATCTTGAACGTCCAGCTTTACCAACGTTAACAAGTTCGTGTTGGATATTACCAACTTGTCCAATAGTAGCACGGCAAGTTGAAAGAATCATACGTACTTCGCCAGATCTTAATCTGATTAATACATATTTACCTTCTTTACCTAATACTTGTGCACTTGCACCAGCAGAACGAGCGATTTGTCCACCTCTACCAGGTTTCAACTCGATGTTATGAATAACAGTACCTACTGGAATATTTTGTAGTGGTAGTGCATTACCTACTTTAATATCTGCTTCTGCACCACTTTCAAGTGTTTGACCTACTTTTAAGTTTTTAGGTGCAATAATATAACGTTTTTCTCCATCAGCGTAAAATAACAATGCGATATTTGCTGAACGGTTTGGATCATATTGAATTGAATCAACTTTTGCTTGGATACCATCTTTGTTACGTTTGAAATCAATTACACGATATTGACGTTTGTGTCCACCGCCATGATGGCGTACAGTCAATTTACCTTGATGATTTCGTCCCGCTCTTTTCGGTAGCGGTTGTAATAGTGACTTTTCAGGAGTAGTTTTCGTAATTTCAGCGAAATCTAAACTAGTCATATTACGACGACCGTTAGTAATTGGCTTATATTTTTTTAGAGCCATTGTCGTTTACCTCCTTATTGGTAATTTTTTAGTTAAATAGATCGATTGATCCTTCTTTTAATTTAACGATTGCTACGCGTCGTTTGTTTGTATAGCCTTGGTAACGGCCCATACGTTTTTTCTTTGGTTTGTAGTTAATAATATTCACATTATCAACTTTTACATCAAAGATTTCTTCTACAGCGATTTTTACTTGTGTTTTATTCGCACGAGTATCAACATCGAATGTATATTTGTCTTCAGCCATTGCAACTGAAGATTTTTCAGTGATTACGGGGCGCTTAAGAACGTCTCTTGCTTCCATTATCCGAGCACCTCCTCAACTTTTTTAGCAGCTGCTTCTGTGATTACGACACTGTCAGCGCTTGTTAAATCTAGAACGTTTAAACCTTGTGCAGTTGTTACTTGAACACCTGGGATGTTACGTGCTGAAAGTGCAACATTTACATCTTCAGATTCAGTGATTACTAACACTTTTGTAGGTTGTTCTAAGTTAGAAAGTACAGTTTTGAATTCTTTTGTTTTCGGAGTTTCAAAACTTAATGTATCTACAATTGTTAAGCTATTTTCTTGTGCTTTGAAAGATAATGCTGAGCGTAAAGCTAAACGACGCATTTTCTTAGGCATTTTGTAAGCATAGCTTCTTGGTGTTGGTCCGAATACGATACCACCACCACGCCATTGTGGCGCACGAATAGTACCTTGACGCGCACGTCCTGTACCTTTTTGTCTCCATGGTTTACGTCCACCACCACGTACTGCTGAACGGTTCTTAACAGCATGTGTACCTTGGCGTAATGAAGCACGTTGTAAATTAATTGCTTCAAAAAGAACGTTGTTGTTTGGTTCGATTGCAAATACTGCATCGCTTAATTCAACTGAACCTGATTTAGTTCCATCTACTTTTAATACATCATAATTTGCCATTATGCATTTCCTCCTTTCGCTCTATAATTATTTATTACCTTTAATTGATGAAGAAATTTCTAAGAATCCTTTTTTCGGACCTGGTACGTTACCTTTTACTAAGATAACTTTGTTTTCAGCGTCAACTTGAACTACTTCTAAGTTTTGGACTGTTACTGTGTTTCCACCCATACGTCCTGGCATTTTTTGTCCTTTGAAAACTTTTGAAGCATCAGATGCCATACCTACTGAACCAGGTGATCTATGGAAATGAGAACCATGTGACATTGGTCCACGTGCTTGGTTATGGCGCTTGATAGCACCTTGGAATCCTTTACCTTTAGATACGCCAGTTACATCGATGATGTCACCAGCTTCAAATGTTTCAACTGAGACTTCTTGACCTACTTCGTATTCATCAACATTGACGTTTCTGAATTCACGAATGAAGCGCTTAGGTGCTGAGCTCGCTTTTTTAGCGTGACCTTCAGCTGGCTTATTAGCATATTTACTTGATTTGCTTCCTTTTTTGTAAGCTGCTTTATCAGCATAACCTACTTGGATTGCATTATAGCCATCTACTTCTTCAGTTTTCTTTTGTAATACTACGTTTTCACTAGCTTCTACTACTGTTACAGGGATTAAATCACCGTTTTCTCCGAAAACTTGTGTCATCCCGATTTTTCTTCCTAAGATTCCTTTGGTCATCGAAAGTCCACCTCCTAAATTTTTCTATTATAATTTGATTTCGATGTCTACACCAGATGGTAAGTTTAAGCCCATAAGAGCATCTACTGTTTTAGGTGTAGGGTTAACAATATCGATTAAGCGTTTATGTGTACGTTGTTCGAATTGTTCACGTGAATCTTTATACTTATGCACGGCACGAATTACAGTGTAAACTGATCTTTCAGTCGGTAACGGAATTGGTCCAGAAACATCTGCACCAGAACGTTTTGCTGTTTCAACAATTTTTTCTGCAGATTGATCGATAACTCTGTGATCATAAGCTTTTAATCTGATTCTGATTTTTTGTTTTGCCATAATTTTCCCTCCTTATTCGTCTACATTTAAGTGATAGACTTCTCCACGAAAACTATCTCACACAGCGCCATGGCAAAGCGGCCGGGTGTGTCAGTAACCTTTCGCTTCATCGCGTGTTCTTAAAGTCCAACATTAGATATGTTACATGAAAAGCAGTGATTTATCAAGCTTTTCTGCAAAAGTTTTTACTATTTGCCTAACACATACCTTGTTATTATACTTGAACTACTTATTCAGTTCAACCTCTTTTCGGAAATTTTTGATGTTTGTAATTTTAATTGATTATTTGTTCTTTTTTATTTCTATTTCATTTATTTCGTTTATACTATTATTTAGTTAGGAGTGAATATTAATGAAAAGTGGTATTCGTACAACGCTTATAATTTTGAGTTTAATATTAATTGTTGGTGAGTTTATATATGGTATTCCGTTTTTAGGTGGGAGTATTATTTTTAGTTTTGGTTGGCAACCTTTATTAATCAATGCATTGCTCTACTTTGTAATCGTGATTATATTAGTCGTCGATAAACAAAATTCTATTAAACCAATGTTAGTGATTCCTTTATTAGGTGTTTTCGGTTCCTTTTTAGCATTTGTACCTTTTGTTGGTATGATTGTGCATTGGATTTTATTCTTTTTAATGTTGTTCTTTGTGTTAATTATTTTTTCGACACCACTTTATGTTCCAAATAAACATGCAAAAGTTGTTTATACACAACACAAACAAGAGAATAAGAAGTTTTAAAAATATATAGTTATGATAGCTATATTATAATGAAGAAACACATCCTTTTTTATAAAATTTTTATTAGTAATAAGTGCTTACAAAAAAATCCTTTTGCTGCGATACGAAACGCTGCAAAAGGATTTTTATTTAGCCGTGAACAAATACAAAATATAATATAAACAATATCATTAAAGCATACATGATTGGGTGGACTTCTTTATGTCTTTTAGAAATCAACATAGTGATTGGATAAAAGATGAAACCACAAGCAATACCAGTTGCGATTGAATAAGATAATGGCATCATAATGATCGTGATAAATGCCGGTACGGCAACTTCGAATTTTTTCCAATCTATTTCCGCAAAATTGGCAGCCATCAACACACCCACGACTACAAGCGCTGGCGTAGTCACTGCACTTGTTACTACTTCCATTAAAGGACTAAAAAATATCGCTAATAGGAAACAAAAACCTGTAACAACACTAGCAAATCCAGTACGCGCCCCTACAGCGACACCTGAAGTAGATTCAATATAGGAAGTTGTTGTTGTCGTACCAAAAATTGAACCAACTATCGTTGCTAATGAATCAGAAAATAATGCGCGTCCAGCTCTCGGTAATTTATTATTCTTCATCATACCTGCTTGTGTTGCTACTGCAACAAGTGTACCTGCGGTATCGAAGAAATCTATAAATAAAAACGTTAAAATTACAATTAAAAATTGCACAGTGAACAACTGACCGGGATCTTTGAATGCTTCAAAAGCGGCTCCAAAAGTAGGTTCAATACTTGGTACTTTGCCTACAATGCCACTTGGTGTATGTATTAATCCTGTAAGCATACCTAAAATAGATGTTAGTACCATACCAATAAATATAGCACCAGGTACTCTAACAGCATACAGAATCACTGTTATTATAATTCCAAATATTGTTAACAATACTGGACCATCAGTTATATGACCCAAAGTCACTAATGTAGAATCATTATTAGTAATAATTCCTGAGCTTTGTAATCCTACAAAGGTAATAAACAAACCTATACCCGCTGAAACCGCCATTTTCATTTGATAGGGTATTGCATTAATAATGGTCTCTCTTAAACCTGTCATAGTCAGTATTGCAAAAACTACACCAGAGAATAACACACCAGTCAAACCTACTTGCCATGGAATTCCCATTGTTAACACCACTGTAAATGCGAAAAACGCATTTAAGCCCATACCGGGTGCTAAGGCAATTGGATACCTAGCTATCAAGCCCATGAATAACGAACCAACAAACGCTGCTAGTGCTGTAGCAACAAAAATAGCACCTTGATCCATTTTCATATTTTCTGAAACACCTTTTACGCCTGCTAAACTTAGTACTTGAGGGTTGACAGCTAAGATATATGCCATTGACAAGAAAGTTGTAAGCCCACCAAGTATCTCTTTCTTATAGTTTGTTTTATGTTTTTCAAACTTGAAATACTTTTTCACGGTTTAGTTCTCCTTTTTTTAAAATACCTACACATTCTAATACCAATTTCATTATTTTACAATAGCAAACACGAACTTCTTGTCAAAATTAATGCTATTCGTTCGATTAATTTAAAATTTCAAACCTTTTAACGCATCTTGAAATGGATTGTTCTCTAAGCCATCATTGTTATTCATATATTTTTTTAAATCTTTTTTGTTTACTTTATCTGATTTTTTATTTTTATGACGTTTATCCATTTGTGCTTGTGTTTCAGTATGTCCGCACACACAACGATATACTGCTTCTTTTCCTTTTCCAAACAACATCATTTTTTTATGGCAATTTGGACAACGCGCATTGGTTTTTCTTTGAATATTCTTTTTAGTTTTACATTTCGGATCCTGACAAACCAGCATTTGTCCATTTTTAGTTTTAACTTTAATCATAAATTTGCCACATGTAGGACATTCCGTTGTGGTTAAATTATCGTGTTTATAATTCTGTTCGCTTTCTTTTATTTCACTGACAACTTCATGTGTGAAATTTTTCATCTCAGATATAAATTGATTGGCATTATATTTACCTTGTTCTATTAAAGATAGTTTTTCTTCCCACTCAGCAGTTAATAGCGGAGATGTTAATTTTTGTGGTGCAAGCTCTAGTATTTGTTTTCCTTTAGAGGTAACTTTGATTTTACCGTCACGTGATTCGATTGCATTCATATTAAATAATTTTTCAATGATATCTGCTCTAGTCGCAACTGTTCCAATTCCACCTGTTTCTTTTAATGTTTCATTATATTTTTTATTGTTTAATTTAAAGAATTTTTGTGGGCTTTCCATCGCTTTTAATAATGTACCTTCATTAAAATATGAAGGTGGCGTTGTTTCATGGTGCTCAATTTTAGCTTGTGTGATATGCAATTTGGATGATTTTGTTAATTTTTCTATTTGCTCGTTTACTGATGCTTCAGTTTCATAAATCGCCTTAAACCCTAATTTTTTAGTAATTTTATCTTTAAATTCGAATTTATATTTCCCACTTACAATTTGGATTGATACAGCCTCGTATTCGTGTGGGGGCATAAGATTTTCTAAAAATCTTTGAGCAATCATCAGATAAATTTTTGTTTCACGTTGGGTTAGTTGATTCATATCTGGACGTACTTCTGTTGGAATAATTGCATGGTGGTCTGATACTTTTTGATTATTTATAAATTTTTCATTTATTGAAAAAGATTGTGTTAATTGTTTTTTTGCAATTTCTTTTAACGATGTGCCCATGATAGCTTGTATTCTATCTTTTAGTGTATTTACCATATCATCAGTTAAATAATTAGAATCTGTTCGTGGGTATGTTACTAGTTTATGTCTTTCATACAACGTCTGTAAAACATTCAATGTTTCTTTTGGACCATAGTGATAACGTTTGTATGCCTCTTGTTGCAAGTCTGTTAAACTGAACAGTTTAGGTGCATAGGACTTTTTATGTTTTTTATTTATACTTTCAATCAAACCGTCTTTCTCACTGATTTCACTTTTTATCTTTTCAAAAACTGATTTATCATTATTTGACTCTGGCGTCACACATTGGAATGTAAGCCCCCCAGCAACAATATTCATTTTAAAATAAGTTTGTGGAGAAAAGTGATTAATTTCGTTTTGTCTCATTTGAACGAGTTGTATCGTCGGTGTCTGAACTCTACCGAGAGACAATTGTGCATCATATTTCGTAGTTAATGCACGCGTCGCATTGATACCAACAATCCAGTCTGCCTCACTTCGAGCAAGTGCTGCATAATATAAATTGTTAAATTTACGACCATCTTGTAATTTTGAAAAGCCATCTTTAATTGCTTTTTTTGTTACTGAACTAATCCACAACCTTTTAATCGGTTTCTTATTATGAGATTTATCCAAAATTAAACGCGCAACAAGTTCACCTTCTCTACCGGCATCTGTTGCGATAATAATATCTTTTGTGTTTTTGTTATTGATTAATGATTGTACAATAGAAAATTGTTTTTTGGTCTTACTTATGACAACCGTCTTCATACGGTTAGGTATAATAGGGAGATCGTTAAGTTTCCATTCTTTATAATTATTATCATATTGTTCTGGCGTAGCATTTGTAACTAAATGCCCCAATGCCCAAGTCACAATATATTTATTATTTTCAAAGTAACCATTACGTTTATCATTTATATTCAATGCTTGCGCAATATCTCTACCTACAGAAGGTTTTTCTGCAATAATGAGTGATTTCATAATTTCGTCCTTTCAGTTCAATGATATTCTTATTGTAACATGTATATAGCACATCAAAACTTCCATTTACATGAAAAAGTTCTTATAATTAACTTAATAGTTCATCATATGGAGGTATTATATGAAAACAACAAATCCGAACGATGTCGATCAAATCTTGGAATTTTTGAATAATGCTAACTATCAATCTGCTTCTTATTTGTACAAATTACCACAAATGCATAATGATATTAGGTCTGTTATTACCAATGCAATACAGGATCCTGGTGTATTTGCACAAGTGAACAATCAAGATGAAATTACAATGTTACTTTTAGCTTTAAAGTACGAAGATAATAAATATAAAGTATTAGGCCCATTCATACACAAAAATATTACGCCTACTATCGAAGAAATGACACAACTTTTTGATGCTTTAGCTCAAAGTAAACCTGATACTGCAAATTTTAATTTTTCTTTTGAAGAACATGAACAAGAATACTTACCGTTTATGAAATCATTAGGTGCATCCTATAGCTTTACTGACTACTATCTCATTTCTACAAAAGATATTGGAAATGTTGGTAATGAACAAAATATTATTGAATATCAACCTGCGTTCTATCCTTATTTTAGTAAATTACATGATCAAACATTTAAACATGATGTAATGACTGCTGCTGAAATTGTAAAATCATTAGATGAGTACCATCGCCTATTTATATTCATGTCTGAAGGATTATTAAAAGGTTATTTATATCTTGAAATCGCTGAAAACAACCATATAGCTGAAATCAAATACTTTTCTTCGCACTCTGATTACAGATTAATGGGGATTGCTTTTGATTTACTATCATATTCTCTACATTTTGCTTTTTCAACTTTTGATATTGATAAGATATATTTTAAAATACGCAGTAAAAATACTACACTTGTTGAGCGTTTCAACGAATTAGGTTTTAACATTAATTATGAATATAAAAAATTCAAGTACGTAGCGGCATACATTTAAATTATAAGTGTTTTATATTTTTTCATTTTTAATATCCATATAGACTATTTTAAAAATTAAAAAGCTGAACTGTAATCTAATATTTTTACTATTCGATACCTTTACTTTAAAATGAGTGTCTAAGGCAATCTTCAGTGATTGTTTTATAAAGGGAAAGTAAAAATAAATAGAGAGTGAGTGAAGCTTAATTATGGATTTATTAATTGCCCTGCTCCCAGCATTATTTTGGGGAAGTGTTGTTTTAATTAATGTACTCGTTGGTGGTGGCCCTTACAATCAAATCAGAGGGACTACTTTCGGTGCACTTATCATAGGTATCTTATTATTACTTACTGGCAATACAAAATTCGATGACCCCATCGTCATTATTGTAGGTTTAATATCTGGTGCTTTTTGGGCATTGGGACAAGGTTATCAATTAAAATCAGTCAGTTTAATTGGCGTATCTAAAACAATGCCAATTTCAACAGGATTACAACTTGTTGGTACTACTTTATTTAGTGCTATATTTTTAGGTGAATGGAGTACTGGCACACAAGTAATTCTTGGCCTAGTTGCAATGATTTTACTTGTTGGCGGTATTGCGCTTACTTCAATTAAAGGTAAAAATGAAGCTTCAGAAAGTACGAAAAACTTTGGTAAAGCAATTCCTATCTTGTTAATTTCCACTGTAGGTTATGTCGTCTATGTTGTAGTTGCACAAATTTTTGGTGTTGATGGTATGAATGCCCTATTTTTCCAATCTATTGGTATGGCAATAGGTGGATTAATATTATCAGCTAAACATGAAACTACGATTAGAAGTACAGTTTGGAACCTGATACCAGGTGTCATATGGGGTATAGGTAACTTGTTTATGTTCTATTCACAACCAAAAGTAGGTGTGGCGACAAGTTTCTCATTTTCACAATTATTAGTAATTGTTTCTACACTTGGTGGCATTTTCCTTTTAGGTGAACGAAAAGATAAACGTCAGATGATAGGTATTTGGACAGGTATCATTTTAATCGTTATCGCTGCATTTGTTTTAGGCAATATTAAAGCTTAATCAAGTATTATAAAATCTTATTCGACTAGACACTTTAATTCATCAAAATTTATGCCGAATAACTAGGAGGAATCTTAAATGTTTAAAGATTTAGCAGGAAAAGTAGTCATTATTACTGGGGCTGGTAGTGGTATTGGAAAAGCCATGGCAGAGCAGTTTGGTGAAGAACAAGCGAATGTCGTATTAAATTACAGATCCGAACGTCATATGGATGCTATTGAAGCCTCAATTGAATTAATTGAAAATGCTGGTGGCAAAGCATTAAAAGTTCAAGCAGATATCTCTAAAGAAAATGATATTGATCACCTCATTCAAACTACTGTAAATCACTTTGGTACATTAGATATCATGATTAACAATGCCGGATTTGAAAAAGCAATCCCAACACATGAAATGCCTTTAGATGAGTGGCAAAAAGTAATTGATATTAACCTAACAGGTGCTTTTTTAGGTTCCAAAGCAGCAGTTAATCAATTTCTAAAAGAGAATAAAAAAGGTGTTATTCTTAATACTTCAAGTGTACATGATAAAATCCCTTGGCCTAACTATGTGAATTACGCTGCTAGTAAAGGCGGTTTAAAATTAATGATGGAAACAATGTCTATGGAATATGCTCAATATGGCATCCGCATTAATAATATTTCACCAGGGGCAATTGTAACGGAACATACAAAAGAAAAATTTTCAGACCCAGCAACACTTGCAGAAACATTAGAAATGATTCCGGCAAAAGAGATTGGTGAAGCAAATGAAGTCGCAAATGTAGCAAGATTTCTTGCCTCTGATTTAGCAAGTTATATTCATGGAACTACCATTTACGTTGATGGCGGAATGACTAATTACCCCGCGTTTATGGGAGGTAAAGGATAAAGTCATCACGCCAATCCAAACACATGCATTTAGTCATTAATACTTATGCTCAATATTTAAGGGTCCGGGACACCATTGATATGTCCCAGACCCTTATTTTTTATATTCAAATCGTTTCATAGTCTTCCAAAAATCAATTAAACAAATAACGCTTGATATACATACAATATAATAATGCTAATTAAAATCGTTAAATTACTCACCATTCCAACGAGTGGCAAAGTCTTATACTTAAATTGAATGGAATAAGGTATAATAGCAACACCTACTGGTAATAACCAAGCAACTTGTAGTGTTGTTTTAATCATATCATTATCAACTGGTAAAAAGAAGTAAACGAGCAATCCTGCGATGATTCCCAATCCATAATGTAAACCTAAATACTTTAAAGCAATAGGCAAGAAGCGTTTATCAATACTAAAGTTGAGCATCAAACCTAATAATATCATTGAAAGTGGCATATTAGCGCCAGATAGTACAGAGAAAAATTTAATTACAGGCTCTGGGAAGTGTATATTAAGCATATTTAATATAAACATAATGATATATGTCATTAAAGGAACCGATTTAAGTAAATTCTTTCCTAAATATTTAAAATCAAAATTATCACCTGCACTACTGAAATAACTGCCAACAAAGTATGTAACACCAAACATAATCATTGCGCCACCTATATCTGCCATTCCAAAATATATCATTCCTGTTTTAGGCCATATCGCTTCTACAAGTGGATAAGCAAATAAACCAATATTTAGCGAAGCTGTCATCATGCCAACTGTGCCACGTATGTGATTGTCATATTTTAAGAAAAACCAAATCACGATGATCTTAGCGATAACACCATACAATATCATCATTATCGGTAATATTGATAGTGACAAATCTAAACTTGCACCATTTAAATTAACAATCACTAAAGAAGGTAATGTTATGTTTAATACGAGTGTTGAAAAGACTTGACTATCGTTAGCTTTAAAGTAATTTATCCGTTTGAGTACATAGCCTAATGCAATGAGTAATATAATAATGATAAATTGTTGGGTCACATTATTCCTTCTTTCATCCAATCATCTGTTTTCATTCTATTTTCATACTTTAACATAAGTGGCAACCATTTTAGAAGCTTTCGAATCCATGTTATAATTCAACTTATATACGAAATGCTTACATTAAACAAAAATGGAGGTAATTGAATGGATTTAAATGATAAATTAGCGGAACTGAAATATGATTATGTTAGATTACAAGGAGACCTCGAAAAAAGAGAATCAGTTAATCAATCTGTGGATCCTTTAATAAAACAACTTGAAAAAATAGAACAAGAAATGTCAGAGGTACGTTCAGAAATTAGACAAAAAGAAAATAAATAACATCCTAGTAAATCAATAACTTACATGCTAAGATTAAGGGCGAACATAGAAAGGATGTAATAAATGCAACTGTATCTTATATTTTTGCCAGTGTTATATTTAATCGTAAGTTACATAAGTATATTTAAAATGAACACCATTATAACGCGTATTTTACGTATTATTATGTCTTTACTTTTATTATTCGTGGTAGCTATTACAACATTATCGTTCCCAGCAATCAATTGGTGGGTCTTTATTGTACTACTGCTTATCATAGGTAATGTAGAAATTACAGCTTTCAAAAACGGCAAAAAAGACCAAAAAGCCGTTCAAATTTTAAATATAATGAGCGTTATCTTATTTGTAATTTATGTTATTTTGACTTTAGTTTTATATTAAAAACCACTATTTTAAAATACTGTAACGTCACACATATAAATCAGCCCCGACAAGTTTTCTGATTAAAAGAAACTTATCGGGGTTGATTTTATATATTCAAACATGTGCTCATATATATAAGTACGGACATACAAAATCTACAAAAAGCATGTCATCTCATATGTCTGCATTTTATTTTACTTTCTTTTTCTCAAGATTTTTGCCTTTAATGTAAATAATATTTCATATATTACTGGTACAACAATTAAAGTTAATAAGGTTGAAGAAACCAATCCACCTACTACAGTCGCTGCCATACCTTTTGAAATAATAATAGAACTGTCTTGACCAAATAACATTGGCAGCAACGCACCAATCGTTGCTAATGCTGTCATAAGTATTGGTCGGATACGCGTTCCTCCTGCTTCTAACAGTGCCGCTTGCATTGCCATACCTTGATGTTGTTTATTAATCACTCTATCAATTAACACAATTGCATTGGTTACAACAATACCAATTAGCATAAGCATACCAATCATGCTAGGTACAGATATTGTCTCGCCAGTCACCACTAATGCAACCACTACACCTATCACTGTATATGGCAATGAGAATAATATTGTGAAAGGTGCCAAGGCGCCTTTAAATGTTAACACAAGTACTAAATAAACTATAATAATTGCTGCTAACATCGCCATAGATAATTGTGTTACTGCATTTCCTATATCTTCATTTGCCCCTCCCATGTTGACGTCTACGTTATTCGGCTTATCTATTTTATTTAACTGTGATAACACTTTCTGTGAAGTCCCGCCAACATCATCATTTGTCACTTTTCCGGAAACTTTTGACGTATAGTCTCCTGCTTTAGTTTCTATTTTGTTTGGCGTCGTTGCTTTTTCTAATTTTGCGATATCACTTAATTCAATAGATTGACCAGTAGCTGTTTGTATTTTAGTATTTTTAAGTTTTTCTTCTGTCCAATCCGTTTCTTTATCTTCTTTAATTTTCACATCTATCGATTTACCATTTTCCTTTACGGTTGTGACACTTTGCTCAGGTGTATTCTGATTTAATGTCATGGCTAATTGTGATGCAGACAAACCATAATTGGAAGCTTTATTTTGATCGACTTTGATATTATATTGTTCGTATGTTTGAGATAAATCAGACTTAACATTAGCAATGCCATGAATATGTTTCATTTCTTTTTCGACTTTATTGACAGTTCCTTTGATAGCATCAACAGATGGACCAGTAACAGTGATTGCTAATTCATTATTTTTACCACCTGTACCCATATCCTGATTTGCCCAATCTCCAGGATGATGATATTTGTTGATATGTTTTAATAATTTATCTGGTTCTTCATCAAAGTTAGGTGTATCACTCTCATATTCAACCATGATAGCCATACTATTTGAACTACCTGTAGGATCTGTTGGCGTTGCTCCACCTACAGAGTACTGAACTGTATTCACCTTATCTTTAGTGTTCAAGTATTTTTGTACTTGTTCGGCATGTGCTAATACACCTTGCTCTGTCTCACCTGGTTCAGGAGTGTAAGTTAATGCCATGAATTTATCTTCTCCAGTTGAGATAAAACTAGTCCCTAGTTTAGCGGCCCCTAAACCGATACTAGCGATTAAAATGATTGTACTTAAAATCATTACAATCCATTTGTGCGCTAATGACCAGCGGAGTATACGCTTATACCCTCTTCCTACCAGACCTAATGTTTCTTCTCTCTGTTGTTTGACACCTTTTTTGAAGAAAGTAGCACTTAAAGAAGGTACGATGGTAATCGAAACAAGTAAAGAAGCTAGTAAACTAAATGCAATCGCTAATGCAAATGGCCTAAACATCTCACCTACTGAACCATTGACAAACGCCAATGGTAGAAAAACTATAATAGTAACGATTGTCGACGACATTATCGGTTTAAATACTTCACTCGTCGCACTAATAATGAGGCTGTTACCAGTTAGTGTTTCTTTTTTATCTGATAAACGTCTATAAATATTTTCAACTACAACAATTGAATCATCGATCACTCGACCTATCGCAACTGTTAACGCACCAAGTGTCAATATATTTAACGACACATCTGTTAATTTCAATGCAACCATTGCAATTAATATAGACATCGGTATCGAAACGACTGAAATTGCTGTTGTTCTAATATTTCTTAAAAATAATAATATAACAATTATGGCAACAATCGTACCGAGTGCTGCTTTTTCAATCATTGTATACAGCGAGTCTTCTATTGGTTTCGCAGTATCCATAACTTTAGTAGCTTTGATATCTTTATTGTCTTTGGTAAATTCATCAATTTCTTTTTTCGTATCTTTTGCTACTTTAACAGTATTGGCATCTTGTGCTTTCGTCACTTGTACATTGACTGCATCTTTGCCATTTGTTTTAGAAATAGATTGTCGTTCATCACCAACTGAAATATTGGCAATGTCTTTGAGTTTAACAGAAGGCATGCTATTTTCGCCGTCTTGATCATCTGAGGTAGGCATTGCTGCTTCCATGTTACCCCCTTGTGATGAACTTTGGTCACTCGTACTTTGACTTGCATTTTCATCGTTGTTACCTTGAGTGCTCATACTTGAAGCTGATAATGGAATCTCAAGGTTTTCCAATGCATCTATTGAAGTAAATTGGCCATCAACCACTACTGACTTTTCAGTTTTACCGAACTGGAATAAACCTAACGGGGTTTCACTTGTGGCACCCTTTAAGAATTGTTCCACACTATCTACAGTCAATCCTCTGTCTTGTAATTTTTCTTGATCAAATTTAATTGAAACTTCTCTAGATGTTTGTCCATTCAATTGTGCATTTTGTACACCATCGATTGTTTGAAGTTTAGGTAGTAACTGATTGTTAACTTTTTTTGTTGTATCTTTTAAATTATTATCCTTTGTGGTAAAAGAATAAGCCACAATTGGAAAAGCATTCATTGAATTCCTTGTTAAGTCGGGGTCTTCCACACCATCATCAAACTTAATTTTATCAAGTTCTTTTTTTAAATCGTTTTCTGCCTTATCCATATCTGTGCCATTTTCATATTCAACAGAAACCATAGAAGCATTTTGAATAGATTGTGCATTAACATTTTTCACACTTGCCATTGACCTTATTTGGTCATCAATTTTATCACTAATTTCTTCCTTCACCGTTTCTGGTGTAGCACCAGGCATGGTTGTTTGTACTGTAATCACTGGCGGCTCAACATCAGGTAATAATTCAAGTTTCATTTTTGCACTTGAATACACACCACCTAAAATGACCAGCAATACCATAAGAAAAATTGCAAACTTATTTCCAAGTGAAAATTGTAATAGTTTTTTAATCATATCTTTTCTCCTCTCAACTAGCAATTTAATGCGATACTTCATTTAATTTCATTACGCTTAATTATATATGTATTTTCTAAATTCATAAAAAATGCACGTTATAAAGTTTAAGTTGCATATTAAAACTTTATAACGTGTCTACTTTTTTACAAAATCACAAACAAAACTACTAACGTTTTAATTTACGTGAAAGTTTTATTTTAGCTTTAGTCAATTTAGGTTTAACATTTTCAATAACTTGATATAATGGTTTGTTTAACACATAATCAAATTCACCTATTTTTTCACTTAAATAAGTTCCCCATACTTTCTTAAATGCCCACAATCCATAATGGTCTGATTCCTTATCGGGATCATTATCTGTGCCACCAAAATCATATGTTTTTGCACCATGTGCTCGAGCGTATTGCATCATTGCAAATTGCATGTGATGATTTGGCAAGAAGTCTCGATAATCATTTGATGACGCGCCATACAGATAATAAGATTTATTTCCAGCAAACACAAGCAATGCACCTGATAAATATAATCCTTCTGGGTGCTTAGCTTCTAAAGCTTCCATCTCATTGATAAGTTCTTGCGTTTTTTTCATTTTATTGTCAGCATCGTTTATTTTATTTAATGTCTTTTTATCTTGTTTTTTTTCAGCTAGCTTTTCTTTTTCCTTTTCTAACTGCGCTAAATCTTGGCGTAAATCCTTAAGCACGGGTTTAGGCTCTAATTTCACTAAGAATAATTCTGCATCTCCATCGGGATGTAAAGTATCATATATATTTTGGAAATAGCTAATATCTCTCGTTAAAAAGCCATCTCTTTCACCCGTAATTTTCGTTAATTCGGCAAATGTTTTCAAACCTTCTCTATCAGAACGTTCTACTTTCGTACCACGTTTTAATGCCAATCTAACTTTTGAACGATTACGTCTTTCAAAACTTTGAATTAAAGCGTCATCGTTTTTATCAATCTGTGTTATCATTGTCATTCTTGGTTGGATATAATCTTTCGAAAGTCCTTCTTTAAACCCTTTATGTCTAAAACCTAATGCTCTTAGATGTGTAAGTGCATCAGCACCATTATCTACTTCAACATCAGGGTCGATTTTTATTGCATAAGCTTTTTCTTCTTTTGCTATCTGAATTGCGTATTCTAGTAATGTTTCTAATGCGAGTTTATTACTATAATCTGTTACAAAACCTCTTGAAATATAGCATAGCGTATAAGGCAATTTAGGAACCTTTTTAAATAATAACTGGGCCACTCCTAAAATCTCACCATCTTCACCTACTGCGATACGCTTTGAGTACCAGCCAGTCAATCGCTTTGTTTCTGCCCATTTTGTTAATTGTAATAGATCACCTTGCGGATGCGCTTTAACAAATGCATCATGAGCTTGATTTGTTATATTCATCTTTTCCATAAAAACTGATATCTCCTTTTACCATTACATACTTTGTTATTATACATTGCTTCACACATTCTTTCACATCATTTCCTATTATTTGCTATAATATTATACGAAATGAGGTGTTCTAGTGCGTATCATTATATTGTCATTACTCTTTTTAATCAATTTAATTTTTGTAATCCAAACATTTAGTACAACGTTTAATGTTTCATATCTAAGTTTAAGAATCATTCTCGCTGTTTTTACATTTGTAGCAACAGTGTATTTACTACTTTTATCTAATAAAAATAAATGGGGAACTTACTTAACTATTTTAACACTAATTACTTCTGTGATACACATCGTCGTTATTGCACATAGTATGTATGTTTACATTTACTAATCCGCTTCAACTTTGTACTTAAGCCCTCTAATGATTAAAGTATACGGTGAAGTTGTATTATCGTCTTTCAAAGTAACCGCTTTATAACCTGAATACTCACCATCGTATATACGATATACAATATCATCGTTTTTCAACTTTAATGTCGTGAACGTTTCTGTATCATTCACGACTTCCATCCCAAACCACTGTTGCCATTTTTCAACCGTATGTGTTCTTTCTGTACTATTAATTTCAATCCCCTTGATACTAAAGGCGTTTTGCCGTAATGATATTAGCTTTTCTTCTCTTGTTTCAATATTTTCATTCCATTGAATAAAAAATGGCGGTTTAACTCTATAATCTGGATCAGCTATATATAACAAGCGCCATGTAGTCTTTTCTCCTTTAGTATTTTCCCTTTCCATTTCTACAGGACCTATAACATCTATATTTTGTGCTTCAAGTTTTTCTTTTAGTTTGGTAATATCTTGCGTTTGAAATGCTATTGTTTTCAGTCCTTGTTTATACTGATCTTGAACGATTTTTGAAGGAAATGAGACTCGCCCTTCTTCACTTTTGACAATTTTTTGCAATTTTTCTGGTTTATAAATATCCAGTAATTCAATGTAAGCATTATTTAAGTACGCTAAACGATTATATGTGCCTAATTGATCATGCTTACCACCTTGATATAGTGTAAATAAATTGCCTGGGAATTTGAAATTATCTAATTGTTGTACATAATGAACGATATGATCTAATTTTAAATCTTGCATACCTTGATCCCCCTACTTTTTCTTTATATTTATTCTAACAAATTGTTTAAGCGTTTACTTCTGATAACCTATGATTACGATTTAATTTACTTTTGTGAAATCATATTTATATAGTGATTAAAAATCATATTTTAAAAAATAGCTATTGATTTCCTTGGCATAATAGACTAAAATATAACTTGTTTAAAAATTAAGTTAGCTTTGCTAACTATTTTCGGAGGTGTGCATTCATGCAAAATAAATTTGTCTTTGATAATATCATTGCAATTTATAGACCATATACAAAACTATTCCAACCCATCTTTGAATCATTTGATCTCTATCCTGCACAATGGCTCGTTTTAAAAGATATCTCCTATAATGCCCCAACCACTTTAGTACAAATTTCAAAACGACGCTCTATTGAAAAACCGACCACAAGAAAAATATTAAAAGTGCTTTCTGAAAAATCTTTATTAACTGTAGAAACAGGTACCGATAAACGAGAAAAATGGCTTTCACTTTCTCAAAAAGGAGAAAATCTTTATAAAAGCATTAGTACTCGTGTAGATAAAGTGCAAGATGAAATCATTAAAAATACAGGTTTGTCAGATTCAGAACTGGAGCATATCACACAATCAATACAACTTATTCACGCGAAAATTTTAGAGAAAGAGGAGTTTTAACATGAATCAATCAGCATCGATGAAGACACCAATTTGGACAAAGAATTTTAATATTAATTTCATAACTAATTTTTTAGTCTACTTATGCATGTATTTACTTATCGTTATCATAGCAAGTTATACAAAATCTGAATATCATGCCTCAGACAGTATGGCAGGACTTGTATCCGGATTATTTATTATCGGTTCTTTAATCGGACGATTTATCACTGGAAAGTACGTTAATAAAATAGGTCCTAAACGGATTTTAATCATTGGTTTAATCTTATTAATCATCACCCAATTGTTCTATTTTATAGAAGGTGCCTTAGCTATTTTAATGTTCACGAGATTAGTTAATGGTATTGCTACTGGGGTTACTACAACAGCGACAGGAACAATTGCTGCATATGCAACGCCTCAGGAGAGAAAAAGTGAAGGTATTAGCTTATTCTCTTTAAGCTTAGTTATCGGCGCTGCAATCGGTCCATTTTTTGGCCTTTTACTTATTAATACATTCCCAATTCAATTGTTATTTTTACTTTGTTTAATGTGCGGTATCATTAGTTTTATCATTTCATTTTTCATTAAGCTAAATATCGATACAACGCGTGATATCATAAAACCTCAAACTACTGAAAGTAAAAAATTTAATATTAATAACTACATCGCCAAAGAAGCATTACCTGTGGCAATCATTATGCTCCTTGCCGGGTTATCTTATTCGTCTATTCTGACATTTTTACAATTTTTTGCACAAGAAATTAATTTAGTCACAATATCTAGTTATTTCTTTATTTTTTATGCTATTGCATCACTCATTACAAGACCAATCGCTGGTAGAATGATGGATCTCAAAAATGAAAACGTCATCGCTTATCCTGCTTTCATCTTTTTAATACTTACCTTTTTAACGTTAAGTATTACAAATAATAGTTGGTTATTAATTCTTGCGGGATTACTCCTTGGTGCTGGTTACGGAAATATTTCTTCTTGTATGCAAGCAATTGCAATCAAAGTATCTCCACCGGCAAAATATGGAATAGCTACCTCAACTTACTTCATTGGTTTAGACTTAGGACTAGGCTTTGGTCCATATATATTAGGATTTGTAACCTCTGCAGTTTCATTCGCTCAATTATACGCTATTATGGGTGTACTGGTTTTAATTACTGGAGTTATTTATTACTTTGTTCATGGTAGAAAAGTAAAACACATGAACATCTAATCTTTTCATTAAACAATAAACTATATATCCCGAAAAAGATTGGTTTTAGCTGTCAACAAAAGTATTGTTGGCAGTTTTTTTACATACTTTATGGATGAAGCGTCAATTCGTCTACATTTTACAATATTTAAAATTGAAATTTGTTTATTTATATTATAATTATTACTGAATTAGGTTTATTCTATATTTCAAATACATAAAAAAACCAAATGCTATTTTAGCACTTGGCTTATTTCAAATTTATATTGTTGTTATTGATCATCATCTGATTGTAACCTTAATGATTAAGCAACTTTTATGTTTTCGATTTCTGTTATAATATCATCTATTACTTTTAACTGATCATCTGTGTAATAATAGAACACTTGTCTTTCATCTGTTTCTGATCGAACTTTTGAAATCAATTCTTTTTTGTAAATCTTTCTTATAATAACATCTATTTTACTAGTGTCCCATAACATTTCAAAATGTAAGGTATCTCTTAATTCTTTTCCGCTAATTTTATTAGCTTCATAAACCTTAAACAGAACTACAAACTCTTCGATAGATAAACGGTGAGCTGACTTCAACCAATGTTTCAACTGACTTAAAGCCCTCTCAGACGTAATATAAAATGATGCTTTACTTTCCATAAATTTGGCCTCCTCATGATTTACTTTCATTGTTAGTATTGGCTTTATATAATGAATAAGCTTTTAAAATATTATATAACACTTTCTTCATTAAATCTATTATTTTAAAAGAAACAGATAAATAAATTTTACTATTGTAAAGTTTTTATATAGCTACAATTGATTATGGTAATCTTTTTCTATTGTTCATTATCTTTAATCGTTAAAAAATTACTTATGTATAATACATTTTCATATAAAAATATCTTTCCTCATTTTTGAAATCATTTCACATAAGATATGAG
>NZ_PPRL01000047.1:13154-35159 GCF_002902235.1 Staphylococcus ureilyticus | reverse complement strand
TTTATCTACTTTAGTAATAGTATAACAGTATTTCAATCATTTGTAAGTTATGTTAAACTGTATACATATCAATATTTCTAACTAAATTGATTGGGAATTAAGCTTATTTGAAAATTTTTAAAAAAATTAGAGAATTCTCATTTAATTTTAATGTTGATAGGGTATATTTTAATTGTAAGGTTAAGAGAGGTAAAAATGACTTTGTAATTTCTTAATCATATAAAAATTGAAATCTAATGAATTTATATTCATGAAAAATAGGAGAGTGAGATGTATGGTAACATTATTTACTTCACCAAGTTGCACATCTTGCCGTAAAGCGAAAGCATGGTTACAAGAACATGACATTCCGTATACGGAGCGTAACATTTTTTCAGAACACTTAACAATTGATGAAATTAAACAAATTTTAAAAATGACTGAAGATGGAACAGACGAAATCATATCTACTCGTTCTAAAACTTATCAAAAATTAAATGTAGATATTGATGCTTTACCACTTCAAGACTTATATTCAATTATCCAAGATAATCCAGGTTTATTAAGACGTCCGATTATCTTAGATGATAAACGTTTACAAGTTGGTTATAATGAAGACGAAATCAGACGTTTTTTACCTAGAAAAGTACGTACGTTCCAATTGCAAGAAGCGCAACGTATGGTTGATTAATTTATAAATAGAGCGATTAAGCCATAAAGTAATGTTATTGTGATGTTGCTTTGTGGTTTTGTTGTGTTTACCATAACAGATAAATGTATACTTACGTCAAACAAATCGATTATTCGATTGTGAATAATTATTGACTAAATTCAAACAGCACTCTATAAAAAGTGCTGTTTTTTGGCCTTTTATAAGGGTATATGTTATTATAAGAGACCAAATAGAAAATAGTAAAAATTAATCAAACAAATTAATTGTAATTCTTACTACGTTCTAATACAATAATGATTACTATTCATCGACTGTAAGGAGTGAGATGATATGAGAATAGAGCGAGTTGACGATACTACCGTTAAACTATTTATAACATATAGTGATATAGAAGCAAGAGGTTTTAAACGAGAAGATTTATGGACTAATCGCAAACGTGGAGAAGAATTCTTTTGGAACATGATGGAAGAAATCAATGAAGAAGAAGATTTTGTTGTTGAAGGTCCTTTATGGATTCAAGTACATGCCTTTGAAAAGGGCGTTGAAGTAACAATTTCTAAATCTAAAAACGAAGATCTTATCAATATGTCTGATGAAGACAATGACCAATTAGATCATCAAGTTAATGATTTATTATCACAAACATTTGATCAAGATGATAGTTTAGAGGATTTATTTGAACAACGACAACAACAAAAAGAGACACAACAAGATCAAGAACGCAACAAACGTAAGCCGCAAAATACACGTACTGTTATAGTTAGATTTAATGACTTGGAAGAAGTAATTGATTATGCTTACCATAATAATCAAAGAACAGATGAGTTTGAAGATTTATTATATAGTCTTAATAATGTATATTACTACGCTGTTCACTTTGATGAAACAGTTGGACAAGAAACAATTAACGATAGTTACAGTCAATTACTTGAGTTCGCATATCCTACTGATAAATCAGAAGTATATTTAAACGATTACGCAAAAATTATTATGAGTCATAACGTCGCTTCACAAGTACGTCGTTATTTTCCTGATACAACAGAATAACTACGATAAAGAAACTAATATAAATTATTATCAACAATGATTATGATTTGATTAGTAGATTAATTTGAAACTGACAGTCTGGGACATAAAGTTCTTGGACAAATGAAAAAGGCAATTTCTATTGAAATAATATAGAAATTGCCTTTTTCTGTATTGTTTTAAAGTAAGGCATCTGATTCTGTGAGAGCTACATCATTCAGATACCATTATTGACCTTTTTCTATTGTACGACTAGAGCATACAGATTGGGTGTCTACATGTAGAATAATTATTAACATCATTTTGGTTGATATAAGACGTTGTTTTTAAAGTATTTTAATGTGAAATGACATATGAATACGTTGTATTTTGGTGAGGTGCTGAATGAACAGGATAAGCTGAAGACTGCAGTATGAAGCTGTTTTCTAAGAAAGCAAGTCAACAATACGAAGTGTTGAATAATAAAGAAGCGCGCAGATGAATTGAATTAAATCATCTGCGTGCTATTTTTCTAGGATTTATGTCTCAGATTCTTTATGTATTAACAAGGTGATTTCTAAATAAAGTATAGTAATTTGTTGGCTTCTCACGTGTAATTAAATGAGGTGAAGAAATGTTATACGCGAACAATAATCGAAATCAGGCCGTTTGGGCAAAAGATGCGATAAAAAATAAGCATTATCGTTGCCCATTTTGTAAATGCAAAGTGATATTAAAAAAAGGAACATACAATACACCTCATTTTGCGCATATCCGTAATGATCGTTCATACTGTCATAAAAATGAATCACAAGAACATTTTAATTTAAAATACCATATTGCTCGAGAGTTAAAAGGCTTAAATCACAAAGTTAACATTGAACCTTATGTACCACAAAGTTACCAATATCCTGATTTAATCATTGATGATGAAATTGTATTAGAAATACAATTTTCAAAAGTAACGACAGCATGTATTTCAAAACGCAGTAAAACTTTACAAAATGCTGGGTATAAAGTGTATTGGATAACAAAAAAAGTTAAATATAATAAAAGTAATAGTGTTTTGTATTTATCAAAATACGAAAGAAATTTTATTAACATTCATAATAGATTATTATTATCGTGGGATACAACACATAAAATGCTTTTTGGTTATAAAGTGATTAATTTTTTAGGAGGGCAACAATTTATTGCCAAAAGGCATTGTATGACATTTGCACAATTAATTAATCAAATTCAAATAGAGCGTGTTTATACATGCGCCAACACAGCCCTTAAAATTATCCAAAATTGCTATAAGCACTTATTTGAGAAACTGCCGTAAAACACACTCAGTTTTAGAACCAAGTTTAAGTGTGATGTATAATTTAAAATTAACGGATGCATGGGTAAAAAAATATATAGGTATAATTTACCCAGAACAAATTTATATTAAGTCACATCCTGTGTATTGGCAATTACAACTTATATATTTGTGGCGTACACACACTTTTAACATGACACGATTTAAACAACTGATAGAATTAAATCATTTTTATAATGTTGAAATAGATAAAACGCAAATAAGCCATAGCGTTGTTCAAAAGTTCAAACAATTCTATAATAATCATGGGTGTTATAGCGTGCAAAAATAATCATGACATGAGAAAATTATACTAATAGACTTTATAGGAGGTTTACTAGATATTATGACACAACAATTAACAAGAGAAGAGCAAGAACGTAAATATCCAGAATATACTTGGGATTTATCTACCATTTTTGAATCTGATAATGCTTTTGAAGATGCATTTAAAGAAGTAGAAAATAATATCGGCAAAGAACAACAATATGTCGGTCACTTAGCTGATAGCTCATCTACACTATATAATGCATTAGCACTAGAAGATGAATTAGGTTCTAAGTTGGAAAAAGTATATGTATATGCACATTTAAAACAAGATCAAGATACAGCGAATGATAAATACACAGGTTATGAATCTAGAGCACATCAATTAATTATAAAATTCAGCTCAGCATGGAGTTTCTTAGTGCCAGAAATTCTACAAATAGATGAAGCAACGATACAAAAATTTATTGATGAAAATGATGATTTGGAACGTTACAAATTTGATTTAAAATTAATTAATGAAAAAAGACCGCATGTATTGAGTGCAGATAAAGAAAGATTACTAACTGAAGCACAAGATGCATTGTCTACACCTGACAATGTGTATGGCATGTTTAGTAATGCGGATTTAGAATTTGAAGATGCGATAGATAGTGAAGGCCAACGACATTCATTAACACAAGGAACATTCATTAAATGTCTGGAATCAGATGATCGCGTATTACGTCAATCTGCTTATGAAAATTTATATAAAGCATACGGTGCTTATAATAATACACTAAGTGCGACGCTCGCTGGAGAAGTTAAGAAAAATGTTTTTAACGCTAGAACACATAACTATAAAACAGCAAGAGAAGCAGCGTTAAGTAATAATCACATTCCAGAAGCTGTATATGATAATTTAGTGAAAACAGTTCATAAATACTTACCTTTACTTCATCGCTATACTAAATTGCGTAAAGAACTATTGGGCTTAGATGACATGAAAATGTATGATGTATACACACCACTTGTTAAAGATATTAAATTTGAAATGCCATACGAAGAGGCTAAAGATTGGATGTTGAAAGCATTACAACCGATGGGTGAAGAATATATGAAAGTTGTAGAAGAAGGATTGAATCATCGATGGGTAGATGTCTTTGAAAATAAAGGTAAACGCTCTGGAGGTTATTCATCAGGTGCACACTTAACAAATCCGTTTATTTTACTAAATTGGTCAAATACTGTTTCTGATTTGTATACTTTAGTACATGAATTTGGTCATTCAGCACATAGCTACTTTAGTCGTCAAAATCAACCATCTAATTTAAGTGATTACACTATTTTCGTTGCAGAAGTTGCATCGACTTGTAATGAAGCACTATTAAGTGATTATATGGATAAACATTTAGATGACAAGCGCAGATTATTACTATTAAACCAAGAACTTGAACGTTTCCGTGCAACACTATTTAGACAAACAATGTTCGCAGAGTTTGAACATAAAATCCACCAAATAGAAGAAGCAGGAGAACCATTAACAGCTAACCGTATGAATGAAGAATACGCAGCGCTCAACAGAAAATATTTTGGAGATTCTGTTGAAACAGATGAAAATATTAGTAAAGAATGGTCTAGAATACCACACTTTTATATGAATTATTATGTGTATCAATATGCAACCGGATACAGTGCAGCTCAAAGTTTAAGTCATCAAATTTTAACAGAAGGTAAACCTGCTGTTGAGCGATATATCAATGAATTCTTGAAAAAAGGTAGTTCAAATTATCCTATTGAAATCTTAAAAAACGCAGGTGTAGATATGACAACACCAGAACCAATTGAACAAGCTTGCCAAGTGTTCGAACAAAAATTAGACGCTTTTGAAAAGTTAATGAAAGCTTAGTATGAATGTATTCGTTTACAATATGACAAGTTTGTGACAAAGGAGATTTATTTAATTTTAAAGGTTGCAAGGGTATATAACACCGTGTTATATTATATACATGAAATTAATCACATAACAAACATACCCCTTTGTTTGAAGTGAAAAATTTCTCCCATCCCCTTTGTTTAGCGCCGTGTAATCAGACACGGCGTTTTTTTATGTTCAAATTTAAAGACTTTTATATGTATAAGAAATTGAATAACTATTCAGATATTTC
This sequence comes from Staphylococcus ureilyticus, assembly GCF_002902235.1. Classification (GTDB taxonomy): domain Bacteria; phylum Bacillota; class Bacilli; order Staphylococcales; family Staphylococcaceae; genus Staphylococcus; species Staphylococcus ureilyticus. Next base: position 29,743 of record NZ_PPRL01000047.1, on the reverse strand, counting down.
AGCATATATTTTGACTTGAATTTTATATAAAACATGAATGTATATTGAAAATAATGATTAACTATTAGTAACTACTAAGCAAGTAATTGCAGGTATATATTATACAAAAAAGTGATTGAGTGATCATAACTAGGAATAATAAATAAAAAACGCCAACTTCTTTAGTCCTCATATAGAAGTTGGCATTTCTTTACTTTTATGAAATTTTGTAATTCTATCTACAATGATATTAGCGTATATTCAAAATATTTATTTAACTTTTATAAGTTTATGAAACATTTTCTAGCTAAATCATTAACCTATATAAAATGTTTTAAAGTCATTTTATTTTGACTTATGCTTTTAGCTTTTGGTTCGGAAAGTAAGCATGTTGTATGTCACAAGTTTTTAACCATAAAATATACTACGTTTTATGGTGCAGTATATTGATATAGATATGAACAAAATTAATATTTCAAACTTTTGACTTCCAAAATTTACCTTCTGGTGAGCTAAGTTTTTCTATTTTTTGCTGTAATGCTAATTTTTTCAGCTCTTTATTCAATAATTTTTCAGGCCATTCATAAATAGTCAGTAATTCTTCTTTGGTTACTAATTGTTGTTGATAGATGTAAGTTTCCAAACTTGGTGGGAGTTCTTTTTCAATCGGTGAACCAATCAGTTCGTTTATGATGTACGTATATATGTGATAAGGGTACAAGCCTTCGACTTTTAAACCTTCTTCATGAATATCTTCATTAAAGAATACAAGAGAAGGTGCTTCTTCAATTTCCATTTCTCGAGCGATATGCAAGTCAACTTGTAAGCTTTCCCTTAAAGCACTTTTATGTAAGTCTTCTTTAAAGACTTCATAATCAAGGCCAGCATTACTTATACAATTATTGACCATCTCTTCAGTGATAATATCTCGTTTTGGTATTATTTCATTTTGAACAAGATGGATAAAACGCTCCGCCCGTAATCGACCTTGGAGTTCGGCGGCCTTATAGGCAAGTGCAATATTATCTAAATTTGATGTACTTTGTGCTTGGCATTTTGTTAGTACGCGTAAAGAAGGGTTTAAAATATGTCTAATACTTATATATTGTTTATACTCAAGTCGTAATTTTGAAAGTATCGCAGACAATTTAAAGCACTCTTTACTGAATGGATCGAAAAAGGAATAAATTTCAATCTTACTCAAAGGTGAAAGATTTGCATCTTCACGACTATTAGCATTTATCAATTTTAATTCTTCAGCCATGTTTTTTCACCTACAATTAATTTTCGGAATTAACCATGTGATTCGCTGTTAAACGTAATCGTTCATATAAATAATCCCCGACGCCTGCAGAAAAATCTGCTTGTTGAATAGCTTTATACATATTTTCAAGCCATGCGTCACGTTCGTATGTTGTTATTACAAATTCCAAGTGTCTTTTTTTTAACATAGGATGACCATGTTCTTCTGTATACAGTTGAGGTCCACCTAAAAATTGTGTTAAGAATTGTTTTTGTTTTCTGCTTGTTTCTTCAAAATCTCCAGGAAACAAATGATTGATTCTATCATCACGTTTAACCATATCATAAAAATGGTCAATCATTTTAAATAAGGCGTCTTGTCCGATAACCTCGTAAGGTGTTTGAGTCATAGTATCACCATATCCTATTAATATAATACTAATATAACATGAATTTTTACATTTGGAAGTAATTCGACTTCTTAATATTGTGCGCAATTAACTGTTGTTTAATTTACGTTTGCGATTGAAAAATCTTTGGACTTTATTGTTTGGAATTTCATGATTGATATTAAATTGATTAAGAATCGATTTAAATTGAACTAATCCTTCATTATAATCATTTACTTCATATTCAAGTTCAAAGTCCTGGAAATCCAAGTAATAATTTTTATCTAAAACAAGTAGATTTCCGTTAATTTCTTTTTCTATACGTTCGGTAGTTAGGTCTCCTAATACGATTAATGCATCAATATCTACGTCCATCTTTAGGAGTTGGTTTAAAATATCTTGGGGCAGATCCTGACTTTTGATGTGCTTGTTTAGTTTTGGTTCAACGATTGTATCGAAATTATACTCCATCAAACCAATTTCAGCTGGTACTTTTAACGTCATTTCGTATGCATCATCTTTAACGCGAATTCTCAAAGCTGATTGATGAGATTTTAAATCGAAATTTAATGTGTCGATGTAATAATTAGTTTGACTAAATGGTTTGATATTTAAAAAATAGGTGTTGTATATAGTTTGATAATCGTCTTCAGACAATAACTGTTTAAATTCAATTTCATTATTAGTTGCCACGCGTTACACTCCTTAAATATATATATGATAATTCATTTTAAAGGACTTGTAAGTTAATTTAAATTAGATTGCATTATACACTGAAAATTATTATATTTACGTTAAGTCAATTGATGACATAATAATAGTCATGTAACGTGTTATGTACGTCTTAATTATGTTAAAATAATGAAGAATAAGGAGGAACAAGCATGCGTATTTATGTGAATGAAATTAAAGTAACAGAAGATAGTTTAAAGTGTTATACAGAACAATCTACAGAAGGCTTACAAGAAGCAGGACAAATGCTTGTTGATAGTGATAATTATAGCTTTGCATATATCTTAGATGACGGCCAGTCGTATTCATATTTGATTTTTGTTCAAGAAACCTGGTCTATGCTACATGAAAATAAAAATAAAAAGATTATCGTTAATGATCATTTAGAACTAAAACAATTCGATAGAGAATTTAATTATATATTAGAAAATATTCAAGGTAATTCAAACTATGGTAAGGAGTTTGTTTCTGTTGTGGAAGTTACTTTCGAATTAGAGTGAAGCGGAGTGAAGCACAATGAATCAATGGGATCAGTTTTTATCTCCATATAGACAAGCAGTTGATGAATTAAAAGTAAAATTAAAAGGGCTTAGAAAACAATATGATGTAGAAGATAATGCTTCACCGATTGAATTTGTGACGGGTCGTGTTAAACCTATGACTAGCATTATTGATAAAGCAAATAAAAGACAAATCTCATTTGATCGATTACATGAAGAAATGTATGATATAGCAGGTTTGAGATTAATGTGTCAATTCGTCGATGATATCGATATTGTGGTCAATCTCTTGAGACAACGTCAAGATTTTAAAGTAGTAGAAGAACGCGATTATATCAGTAATACAAAACAAAGTGGATATCGTTCATATCATGTAATTATTGAATATCCAATCGAAACACTTAAAGGTGAAAAATCAATTTTAGCAGAAATTCAAATCAGAACATTAGCCATGAATTTTTGGGCAACAATCGAGCATACTTTGCGGTATAAATATGATGGAGATTATCCGCCAGAAATTCAGCACCGACTAGAACGTGCGGCTGAAGCAGCGTTTTTACTTGATGAAGAAATGTCAGAAATTAAAGAGGAAATTCAAGAAGCTCAAAAATACTATTCCAAAAAACGTGCTAAAAAGCATGATAATGACTAGGAGGTGCAATCATGCGCTATACAATTTTATCTAAAGGTGATTCAAAGTCGAACGCTTTAAAGCATAAGATGATTAATCACATGAAAGATTTTGAAATGGTTGAAGATACGGAAAATCCTGAAATAGTCATATCAGTTGGTGGAGATGGTACTTTATTACAGGCTTTCCATCAGTATAGTCACATGTTATCGAGGTGCGCATTTGTAGGGATACATACTGGACATTTAGGGTTCTATGCAGATTGGTTGCCACATGAAGTAGAGAAATTGATTATTGAAATTAATAATTCAGAATTCCAAGTTATAGAATATCCACTATTAGAAATTATAGTGCGTTATAACGATAATGGATATGAGACGAGATACTTAGCATTAAATGAGGCGACGATGAAAACTGAAAATGGTTCTACACTTGTTGTGGATGTGAATATTAGAGGAAACCAATTTGAACGCTTTAGAGGAGATGGACTGTGTGTGTCAACACCATCAGGTTCTACTGCATATAATAAGGCGTTGGGTGGTGCGTTAATACATCCTTCTTTGGAAGCGATGCAAATCGCCGAAATCGCTTCTATTAATAATAGAGTATTCAGAACGGTTGGGTCACCATTAGTATTGCCCAAACATCATACATGTCTGATTACACCAGTGAATCATGATAAGATTTTAACGACCATAGATCACGTCAGCATAAAACATAAAAATGTTAATGCAATTCAATTTAGAGTGGCAAATGAAAAAATTAGATTTGCTAGGTTTAGACCATTTCCATTTTGGAAAAGAGTACATGATTCCTTTATTTCAAGTGGAGACGATGAATAATGCAATTTACGTATATGATTAGAGACCCTCAAATGCTAAGAACTTTTTTACAGGAGCAAGGGTATTCTAAGAATACAATTAGCGCCATTAAGCATAATGGCGCTTTAATTGTTAATGGACAAGCAGAAACTGTGCGTAAGCAATTACAGAACGGCGATATAGTGGAGGTACATTTAGGTTACGAGACAGCTAGTAATAATTTAATCCCATTCAATAAGCCTTTAAATATTTTATATGAAGATGCATACTTATTAATCGTTTCTAAAAAAGCTTTTCAAAACTGCGCACCATCAAGGGAACATAAACATTTTAGTTTAGCTGAACAAGTTCTAGGTTATTTTAAACAATCAGGACAAAACATCGTACCGCATATTGTCACTAGGATTGACCGAAATACTTCAGGTATTGTTGTGATTGCTAAACATGGTTTTTTACATCATCTGATGTCAAACGTACATATTGATAAAACCTATTTATGCGTATGCTATGGTGAATTGCAATCACAGGGAATCATAGATGCACCTATTGCTCGAGATCCTGCTAGTATTATTACAAGACAAGTCAATTCAAATGGTAAACAAGCAAAAACAAAATATAGATGCTTAGACCATAAAAATAATTACAGTTTATGTGAAGTTACTTTATTAACAGGCCGGACACATCAAATTCGCGTCCATCTTCAGCATATAGGACATCCTATTGTGGGTGATGATTTATATGGAGGAGAACATTCGTATTTTAAACATCAGTTGTTACGATGTTTTAAAATATCTTTTATACATCCAATCTATGATCAAAAGATTGAAATACAAGATAAATATGATGCAATAGAAAACATATTTAATATGATATAATTTGAGTAACTATGGAGGTGGGACTTTTGGCAAATGAAAAAGACCAAATCGTTTTAGAAGATGAGCAAGTATATGATCAAGAAATGCTAGATAAATTACTGCATGAAAATCATATTGGTGAATTTAGAGAAGAATTCTTAGCGATGCACACATATGAACAAAGTGAATACTTTGAAGACAGCGATGAAGATATTAGACAAAAAATGTTTGAAGTATTGTCCCCTGAAGAAGTAGCAGATTTCTTTGAACAATTAGAAATTGATGAAGAAGCGTATGAAGCGCTGTTCGATACTATGGATGCTACATATGCTAGCAAAGTGTTAGAAAATATGTCATACGATAACGCAGTAGACATTATGAATCAATTATCTAAACAGAAAATTGTTAGCTTGTTGACACTGATGAACCGTGAAGATGCAAAAGAAATTAAAGCATTATTACATTACGAAGAGGATACTGCTGGCGGTATCATGACGACGGAATATATTTCTTTAAAATCAACAATGCCAGTGAAAGAAGCTTTAATGCATGTTAAAGAACAAGCGCCAGATGCTGAGACAATTTATGTCATATTTGCAGTGAATGAGCATAAACAATTAGCTGGGGTTTTATCACTAAGAGATTTAATCGTAGCAGAAAATGATGCTTATATAGAAGACATAATGAGCGAACGTGTGATTAGTGCTAATGCTGCTGATGACCAAGAAGATGTTGCGCAGAAAATGCGTGATTATGATTTTATCGCTATGCCAGTTGTCGATTATCAAGATCACTTATTAGGTATTATTACAATCGATGATATCTTAGATGTTATGGATGAAGAAGCGAGTGAAGACTACTCTCGTTTAGCCGGGGTATCTGATGTTGATGCAACCAATGATTCAGTCATTAAAACTGCTAAGAAACGTTTGCCATGGCTAATTATTTTAACGTTTTTAGGAATGATCACAGCCACGATACTTGGATCATTTGAGGATACTTTAGCACAAGTGTCATTATTGGCAGCATTTATTCCAATTATTAGTGGTATGTCTGGTAATTCTGGGACACAATCACTTGCCGTATCAGTACGTAATATTTCAACTGGTGAAATTGACGAACAAAGTAATTTTAAAGTCGCATTGAGAGAAGCAGGTAGCGGTTTTTTAAGTGGTTTGATTTGTGCTATATTGCTGTTTATTATTATAATGGTGCTTTATGGACAGCCAATTTTAGCTACGATCGTGGCAAGCAGTTTAACAATTGCTATGACAGTAGGTACATTAGTGGGATCAATGATTCCATTAGTTATGAATAAACTAAAAATTGACCCTGCAGTTGCTAGTGGTCCATTTATTACTACGATCAATGATATTGTGAGTATGTTGATTTACTTCGGATTAGCAACTTCATTCATGTCTTACTTATTATAGGGGGTTACATGGAATTTTTATCACTTGTTGTCGTTGTAATGGCAGCATTCCTTACACCGATACTAATCAATAGATTGCGAATTACATTCTTGCCTGTTGTTGTAGCAGAAATATTAATGGGTATTCTTATTGGGCACTCTTTTTTAAACATAGTAGAACGTGATGCTATGTTAAATATTTTATCTACATTAGGCTTTATATTCTTAATGTTTTTGAGTGGTTTAGAAATTGATTTTAAAGCATTTAAAAAAGACAAAGGCGCATTAGAAGATAATGAAAAAAGTAAAGAACCCGGTCATTTACAATTAGCACTTACTGTATTTTTATTTATAATGGTTATTTCAATTGTATTTGCATATGCATTTAAATGGTTTGGTTTAATTGATGATGTTTTATTAATGATTATTATTATTTCTACTATTTCATTAGGTGTTGTAGTACCTACACTAAAAGAAATGAATATTATGCGTACAACTATCGGACAATTCATATTATTAGTAGCAGTATTAGCTGACTTAGTGACAATGATATTATTAACTGCGTACGGAACACTACACGCTTCAGGTGGCACATCACTTTGGTTAATAGGTAGTTTAGTAGTATTTGCGCTTGTTTTTTATTTCCTAGGTGGATTATTTAAGAAAGCACAATTCTTGCAAAAACTGATGGATGGTACAACACAAATTGGTATACGTGCGGTATTTGCGTTAATTATCATGCTAGTTGCTTTGGCGGAAGGCGTTGGTGCAGAAAATATTCTAGGCGCTTTCTTAGCCGGCGTGATTGTTTCTTTACTGGGTCCTGATGAGGATATGGTAGAGAAATTAGATTCCTTTGGTTACGGATTCTTTATTCCAATATTCTTTATCATGGTTGGTGTAGATTTAAATATACCAATGTTAATAAAAGAGCCTTCATTATTACTTATCATTCCATTTTTAATATTGGCCTTTTTAATATCTAAATTAATACCAGTATTTTATATACGTCGATGGTTTGATATGAAAACAACAATTTCTTCAGCTTTCTTGCTAACGTCAACTTTATCGTTGGTTATTGCTTCTGCAAAAATTGCTGAAAAACTTGGAACAATATCATCTGAAATATCAGGTATTTTAATATTAAGTGCAGTTATTACATGTGTTTTTGTACCAATTATATTTAAGAAAATGTTCCCGATGCCTGATGAAGCAACAAGACAGATTGAAGTGAGTTTAATAGGTAAAAACCAATTAACCATACCAATTGCTCAGAATTTAACATCACAGCTTTATCAAGTTTCGTTATATTATAGAAATGATTTAAGTGATAAGCGTAAATTATCGGATGCAATTTCGATGATTGAAATTGCAGATTATGAAGAACCATTATTAGAACGCTTAGGTTTATTTGAAAGAGATATTGTTGTTTGTTCTACAAATGATGACGATATTAATAGAAAAGTGGCTTTAATGGCCAAAAGCCATGGTGTAAATCGAGTTATATGTAGGTTAGAAGCGAGTACTGGTGATGAAGGTTTACAAAGTGAAGGTATAGAAGTATTTAGTGGCTTTATGAGTAATAAGATACTCTTGAAAGGTTTAATAGAAACACCAAATATGCTTAATCTTTTAAGTAATGTGGAAACATCTTTATATGAAATTGCAATGCTAAATCATAAATATGATCAAATTCAATTACGTAATTTCCCGTTTGATGGGGATATCATATTTGTGAGAATCATTAGAAATAATGAATCGATTGTACCACATGGTGATACTCAATTACGCTATAAAGACCGTGTTATTGTAACGGGATCTAAAGAATATGTTGATGAGTTAAAACGTGAATTAGAATTTTATTATTAACATCTGTATCTAGGATAATATTGAAGTCCTAAAATATGTATTAATAGATAGTGAAAGAACGATATGCAAGCTACTTTAAGCTGTTAGTACTGATTAATTGAATGAAGCGTTGGTCAAAATTTCAACTCGAAAGAAAGCAAAAAACGATGAATTCGTTTATAGAATGTAAAATGAATTGTTTAAACAATGAAACCAATGTTAAAATAAAGTTTGTTAGAATTGGCATCGAGCAAAGTGATAGGAAGTATGATTATAACATCTCGAACCAATTTACAATGAAAATTTAAAAAAGGAGTTATTTTCATGTTAAATTTAGAAAATAAAACATTCGTCATTATGGGTATTGCTAATAAACGTAGTATCGGTTTTGGTGTAGCTAAAGTATTAGACAAATTAGGTGCGAATTTAGTTTTTACATATCGTAAAGAACGTAGTAAAAAAGAAATGGAAAAACTTGTTGAACAGTTAGATCAACAAACAATTAGAATGTATCAAATAGACGTACAAAAAGACGAAGATGTTATCAATGGTTTTGCAAAAATTGGAGAAGAAGTAGGTAACATTGACGGTGTTTATCATTCGATTGCTTTTGCTAACATGGAAGATTTAAGAGGTCGTTTTTCAGATACATCTCGTGATGGCTTCTTATTGGCACAAGACATTAGTTCATATTCATTAACAATTGTTGCTAGAGAAGCAAAAAAAATCATGCCTGAGGGTGGTAGTATTGTTGCTACTACTTATTTAGGTGGCGAGTATGCTGTGCAAAATTACAATGTGATGGGTGTAGCTAAAGCGAGTTTAGAAGCAAATGTACGTTATTTAGCATTAGATTTGGGTGAAGATAATATCCGTGTCAATGCGATTTCAGCTGGTCCAATTCGTACACTTAGCGCTAAAGGTGTTGGTGGTTTTAACACAATCATGAAAGAAATTGAAGAACGTGCGCCATTAAAACGTAATGTAGATCAAGAAGAAGTAGGTAAAACTGCAGCTTACTTATTGAGTGATTTTTCAAGTGGAGTTACAGGCGAAAATATCCATGTAGACAGTGGTTATCATATCGTTAAATAATTAAAGATATTTAATTATTAACATATAAAAAGACTATTCGTTTCAACAACTGAAACGAATAGTCTTTTTGTTTTATATCATTCTTTGACGTCACTATTGGCTTTTGCAATAATTTCTTGTCTATAACGGAATACGTTTCTGACAACGGTTTTAATGACAGCATATAATGGAACAGCTATTAAGATTAGACCGAAACCGCCAAGATTACCTGCAGCTAATATCACTACAATAATTGTTAAAGGATGAATACTAAGTGATTTACCCATTACGTTAGGTGTAATCACATTACCTTCTAATTGTTGTGCAATCAGCGTGATAATACATACCCATATAAATGTTGTAGGGCTTTGAATAATTGCAATGACTGCAGCGGGTGCAAATGCCATCCAAGGACCTAAGAACGGTATCATATTTGCTACACATGCAAACATAACGAGTAATAATGTGTAGTTAAGTCCTACAATTGAATAACCAATGTATAAGATAATTCCAAGAATGATACTTACTGTAACTTGGCCTTGAATATAGGATTTAACAGTTTCATTTAAATCTTTCAATAATTCTACAGTGAAAACTTTTCTGTCTCCTTTAAATAGTCTTGCGATGAAAGGGATAAAACGTTCATGATCTTTTAACATATAAATTAAAAAGAACGGAACCATTATCAGTAAGAAAAGTGTTGAAATAAATGATGTTAAGTAACCTAAAGAGTTAGATAAAATATCAGCAGTACTGTCGCTGATAGATTGTACCATTTTATTAATGCGATCTGTTACATCATTAGGCAATCTTTCCATTTGATCTAGAGCAAAATTAATGATGTTTTGGACTTCATGTTGTAATGCAGGTATTTGAGTTACTAAGTTTTCAATTTGTTCTGCAATTAACGGAGCTAATACCCCAATAACAATACTAATAATTATGATTAAGCCTATAAAGATTAGAGTAATGCTGCCCCAGCGTGGCACATGATTCTTTTCAAGTATTTTTTGAAAAGGCAAACAAATGTAAAACAAAAAGCCACTCAATAATAATGGCAGTAACACAGATTGAAGGATAATAATGAATGGTGTGAAAATACTATGTACTTCCATAATCAATTTGATTAGTAAAAACAGGATTAATAAAGCGATACCTGTTCTAAACCATACTTTGTTAAGCATAGAATGGTTCCTCCTATAAAACTTTATTTGAATTTATAATTCAGTATATCTTAAAAAAAGATAGAACAAAAGGTAAATTTGTGAAAGTTTGTACTTAGTCGCACCGTGTGGTTGACTGCAATTTCAGGTAAGTAACAATGGATATTCAATAATAAGTAGTACGTTATAAGATAATATAAGTATTAAATATATTAATGTTATTTATATAAAAAATTCATAACACATTATATAAATTGTGAAAATAATAACTTATATAATGCGTTGCGCGGAACATAACATATGTGTATAATATTAAAAAATATCATTTTCTTTAATGGTATAACAAGGGGGATACGTTATGATAGAAGGTTTTTTAACTTGGCTTTATGACATAGTATGGAGCAAACCATTAGTTTATGGTTTGTTAATCACTGGTATATTGTTTTCACTATTTATGAAATTTTTCCAAGTCAGACACTTTAAAGAAATGATTCGACTTATGTTTCAAGGGGAAAAGTCACCAACTGGTATTTCAAGTTTTCAAGCAATCGCCTTATCGTTAGCAGGTCGTGTAGGTACTGGTAATATTGTAGGTGTATCGACAGCAATATTTATTGGTGGACCAGGCGCCGTATTTTGGATGTGGGCTACAGCATTTTTAGGAGCAAGTAGCGCCTTTATAGAATCGACACTAGGACAAATATATAAACGAGAAGAGAAGGGACAATATAGAGGTGGACCAGCATTTTATATTGAATATGGTATAAAGGGTAAACTGGGCAAAGTATATGGATTGATCTTTGCAATTGTCACTGTAATTTCAGTCGGATTATTATTGCCAGGTGTTCAATCCAATGCTATATCCAGTTCTATGAAAAATGCGTTTCAATTAAATCCATGGGTTGTAGCCATATTTTTAGCAATCATTATCGGATTAATTATTTTTGGGGGAATCAAATGGATTGCTAATGCAGCGACAGCAGTTGTACCATTTATGGCAGTGTTTTATATATTAATGGCGGTTATTATCATTATACTTAATATTGAAGCGGTTCCTGCATTGTTTGCATTAATTTTCAAATCTGCATTTGGCATGCAAGCAGCATTTGGTGGGATTGTAGGTGCAATGATTGAAATAGGAGTCAAAAGAGGTCTTTATTCAAATGAGGCTGGTCAAGGTACTGGGCCACATGCAGCCGCGGCAGCAGAGGTGTCACATCCAGCAAAACAAGGTTTGGTGCAAGCGTTTTCAGTTTACGTTGATACTTTATTCGTCTGTACTGCAACCGCACTAATCATCTTGCTTTCTGGTACATATAATGTAACGGATGGTGGCAATACACCTAGTGATAAAGCGAGTTTGATTAAAGATAATGGTATCTTTGTTGAAATGTCAAATGGAGATAAAGATTATTCTGGTACAGCAATGTATGCTCAAGCAGGTATAGATAAGGCTTTACAAGGCGGAAGTTATCATTTTGATCCATCATTCTCTGGATTCGGATCTTACTTTATAGCAATTGCATTATTTTTCTTTGCTTTTACTACTATATTGGCTTATTACTATATTGCAGAAACCAATATTGCATACTTAACGAGAACTGCAAATTATAGAACTTCCTTTATATTTATCAATATAACTCGTATTGTATTGATATTAGCAACAGTTTATGGCGCAGTGAAAACGGCAGATATAGCATGGTTAATGGGAGATTTAGGTGTAGGCATGATGGCCTGGCTTAATATCATAGCGATTTGGCTATTACACAAACCAGCTATAAACGCATTGAAAGATTATGAATTGCAGAAAAAGCGTTTAGGATCTGGTAGAAAAGCGATTTATAAACCAGACCCAGAAAAAGTACCCAATGCTGTTTTTTGGCTAAAAGATTATCCTGAACGCCTTAAAAAAGAGAATATTAACGATTAAAAAATAATATCTTACTTTGCTAAATAAAAAGGAGTTATTTTAAAATATTGCGTCTCTTGATACAATGTCATTAAGACTATGAGGGGGCGCATTATTTTATGGACAATTTTCAAGCAGGACGAATTAATAAAATTAATTTTTCAAGCGACATATTAGATAGAGACATCACACTTTCTATTTATTTACCTAAAGATTTCACAGAATTATTTAAATACAAGGTCGTCTTTTGTTTTGATGGTTTGGATTTTTTTAGCTTTGGTAGAATACACAGAACGTATGAAAAATTATGGGAAGCAAATGAAGTAGAAAGAGCAATCTTTGTGGGTTTTCATTATGAAGATGTTGAAAAAAGAAGAGCAGAATTTCATCCTCAAGGAGCAAAAACAGCACTAACTGTAAAATGTATGGCGAATGAAATTTTACCGTTTATAGACGCTCAATTCCCAACATATAAAGTAGGAAATGGCAGAGTTATTTTAGGTGATAGTTTAGCAGGGAGTGCAGCTTTGATCACAGCCTTATCCTATCCAAGAATTTTTAGCCAAGTAGGTCTATTGAGTCCTCAACATGATGAGGTAATACAAACATTAATTGAACGATGTCAATTTCAAGAACAATTGACGATTTGGCATACAGTTGGATTAGAAGAAAAAGACTTTGCTTTACCAACGACCGGAAAGCAAGCGGATTTTTTAACACCTAATCGCCAGTTGAAATCGATTATCGAAAATAGTGATATTACTTATCACTATGCAGAGTTTGATGGGGGACATAGATGGAAATCTTGGAAACATTTACTAGATGATTTATTAAAATATTTTTTATCAGATAATATTTCTTTTTAATTATCTGTAGGAAATTTAGTTAAAAGTAACGAATTTTTGTGAAATTTGATATAATGTAGTTATGTTAAACAAAGGAGGAATTTAAATGATTTTAGGATTAGCATTAATTCCGTCAAAAGCGTTTCAAGATGAAGTAAATGCATACCGTAAACGTTATGATGCTCACTATGCAACGATTATGCCACACATTACGATTAAAGAGCATTTTAAAATAAACGAAGGTGATCTTGACGCTGTCAAAGAGACAATCAAATCAAGAATCGAGGGGATACCACCGATTGAAGTACACGCGACAAAGGCATCAAACTTTGCGCCAATTACAAATGTAATTTATTTTAAAGTTGCCAAAACGGACAATTTAGAAAAATTATTTAATCAATTCAATAGTGGTGATTTTTATGGTCGTCCAGAACATCCATTTGTACCACGTTTTACAATTGCACAAGGCTTGACTAGTCAAGAGTTCGAAGACATTTTTGGTCAATTGAACTTAGCGGGTATTGACTATAAAGAAGCAATTGAGCAACTTTCTTTAGTTTACTATGATGAAAGTGCAGAAAAATGGAAAGTATTAGAGAATTTTAATTTTGCATAATTTTTTTATATAAAGTCATCATTTTAATCGATGATAATATTGAAACTTTAAAAGCGTCGCTATCATATTTTTAGATAATTTCTAAAATGATAGCGACGCTTTTGTATGTTGAAACGTACTCATATACTTAACTGTGATTGTGTTGTTTTTTATTTTTAATAAAATACAAGCCATAAAAAATTGCTAAAAATAAGAACACTAATGCTGAAAAATAAAATGTATTATTAACAGATTTAGAGAATTCTGTAATTAAACCACCTACGAGTGGACCAATCATAGACCCGAAACCTTGAACACTATTGAACACACCCCAAGTCTCTTCTTGTTCATCCATATGAATATGACTTGCCATAAAAGTATTCCATGCAGGTAATAAGATACCATACATTAGGCCAATAAATAATGCTAAGCCCCAGACTAGTTTAATATCTGTAATAATAGATAAAGCAAATATCATTATAGTGTATAAGACAAAACCACCAAAAATGATACTGTACATAAATAATGTTCCATTTTTATCTATAATTTTAGATAAAAATAGCATAGAAATGGCACAACCTATACCACCAATGATAATTGCTATTGTATATTCAACGGTTGAAACGCCGACAACTTTTGTCGCATATGTAGGTAATATCGGGACTAAGGCGGTGATTGAAGCACCTTGTAATAAAATACCTGGAAATAGAATGAGATGACGTTTGGTCACGTTTACAATTTGTCCTAATTGTTGCTTTACAGGTCTTGTATTGTAGTTAGTCAGCCTGATTTTAACGAAATAGTATAAAATCCATGCAATCAGTACGACTAATGACATCATAAACGCAAAGCGTGTTGGGTGGAATTTAAAGATTAAGTTCATTCCAACCATCCCTACTAATAAGCCTAGTAGCCAAGAGAAATAGACATATCCCATTTGTTTACCACGGTTATTTTCATCAACACTTGCAAGCATAATGACCCAAATCGGACTCACTGCGATACCTAGTAATATCGCACTTGTGATTAATACGATTGGTGATGTAGGAAACCAAATGACTAAAAACAAACTACCAAAAGCTAATAAAAATCCAAGTGTTAAAACAAGTTTAGTACCTAAGCGTTTAAGTAAAAAACCAATGACAAAGTTTGTTGTTGCATCAGCAATAAAGTGAATAGAAATAGCGATAGATGTAACACCTACCGCAATAGAAGTTGCCGTTGGAAGTAAGGCTAAGTAACTCAATACATACATACCTCTAGCAAACTCCATTAAAAATAAAATAATCAACATAATAATAAAATTTGTGCTTGAATTGTAGTTAGTATTATTTAACGAAGAGCTTTGCATATAAAGGAACCTTTCCATAAACTTCTTCATAACGTGTCGAATGGTCTAGAAGTTCTAACAAATCTTTGCATAATTTATATGTTGAATATGGAATGCGCGATTCACTCATTGCTTCAGACATTTCCACTAGTGAAGTTGGATGATTTGTTAATGAGGCTACTTGTTGTATAGCTTCATCGGGTGAATAAGCGATTGTACCATAACCTTTTTCTTCAAAATAGAGCGCGTTTTCTAACTCTTGTCCTGGCGCAGGATCTAAGAAAATCATTGGTATTTGTCGCGTTAGTGCTTCAGAAATAGTGATGCCACCTGGTTTTGTTATCATCAACTGACTTGAAGCCATCCATTCATTCATTTGTTTTGTATAACCTAAAATCAGTACGTTATCATAATTTTTAAATTGGCTAGATAATGTGCGCTTCAAATCTTTGTTTTTACCACAAACCATGACGACTTGCGAGTGTGGACTTTTAGTCAAAATATCGCTAATCATTTGATCGAATCCTTTAGAAACACCAAAAGCACCTGCTGACATAAGGATTGTTGGTTTGTCAGGATTCAAATTATTTTGACGTAACCATGCAGATTGGTCGATATCTTGTTCGAATTTATCAGAAATTGGAATGCCTGTAACCTTTAATTGATTTCTTGGAATGCCTAATTCAGCAAATTCATCTTTTAATTCCTCAGTTGCCAAATAATATCGTTGAGAATGTGGTGTAACCCAATTCTTTTGTAATCTATAATCTGTCATAACTGTGGCAATGGGAATATTCATATCAAATTGCTCAGTTAATACAGACATCACTGGCGTAGGGAAGGTAAGTAGAATTAAATCTGGCTTTTCTTTTAGTAATAAATTAATTAATTTATTCAAACCATAATATTTGTAGAAACATTTGTCTATTTGGTCAGGTTTACTATAGTAAAAAGACTTGTACATATTTCTGAAGTACTTAAAGCTATTGATATACCACTTTTTACATATAGAAGTCAAAATTGGGTGAGCTTCTAAAAATAAATCATGTTCAATGACAGTTAAATTGTCTAGATTCATTTCGTTGAATTGGTTTACTACGCTTTGAGTAACCTGTAAATGTCCGTTACCAAAAGAACCAGTAATAATCAATATTTTTTTGTTACGAGTAACCATTTTGAGTCACCCTCCAATAGTATAAATTTAGCTCATGCTAAGTTTAACGCATTTTGTTATCATGCGAAAGAAAAAACATAATTAATAGAGAT
>NZ_PPRL01000047.1:0-13140 GCF_002902235.1 Staphylococcus ureilyticus | reverse complement strand
ATATCATGATAAATTTAGATTGTTCTATATTTATACCATACCACGCATGCTTTTAAAATAAGTCATCTTAAAAGAAATTAAACAAATAAAAAAGAAAATCTACATAATTAATTACATATGATTAACATTTTAAATCTAGTTTATACTTACGGTAATTATAATGTTTTTAAATAAAAACGAAAAAAATATATAATGGTAGAGAAAAGGCAAAATGCAATATTAGTTTCTATAAAATCACTTGAAAATGTGTATAATAGAAGTATTGGAAATAAAGGAGCGGTTAATGTTGAATGCAAACGAGTTGTTTAAAAAAATTAGAGTTAAACAAGTGATTGGAACATTAGATATGAATGTGAATGATATAACAACGGACTCGCGTACAGCTAAAGAAGGCAGCATATTTGTTGCTTCTAAAGGTTATACCGTCGATAGTCATAAATTTTGTCAAGATGTTGTGAATCAAGGCTGTAAAGTTATTGTGGTAAATCATGAACAACTGTTGAAAGGTGATGTAACGCAAGTTATCGTTCCTGACACGTTGCGTGTTGCTAGTTTACTCGTAAATGTATTATTTAATTATCCAAGTAAACAACTTACTACATATGGTGTTACCGGGACAAATGGCAAAACATCTATAGCAACAATGATACACCACATATATAGAAAATTAGGTAAAGGTAGTGCTTATTTAGGTACAAATGGTTTTCAAATTAACGAAGAAAAATCTAAAGGTACAAATACAACTCCTGAAACAGTTGCGTTGACGAAAAAAATTCATGAGGCTGTAGAACAACAAGCACAAGCTATGACTTTAGAAGTATCAAGTCACGGATTATCATTAGGACGCTTAAGTGGTGTTAATTTTGATGTTGCTGTGTTTTCAAATTTAACGCAAGATCATTTAGACTTTCACGGTACAATGGAAGCTTATGGTCATGCCAAATCATTATTATTCAGCCAGTTAGGTGAAGATTTATCAAAAGAAAAATATGTTGTTTTAAATCAAGACGATGAATTCTCAGAATATTTAGCTTCAGTTACACCTTACGAGGTGTTTACGTATGGCATCAAAGAACATGCACAATTTAAGGCTGAAAATATTCATGAGTCTTTACAAGGTGTAACATTTGATTTTAATACACCTGAAGGTACATTTCCTGTGAAGTCACCATATGTAGGCATCTTCAATGTCTCTAATATTATGGCAGCAATGATAGCTGTTTGGGCAAAAGGTGCTACTTTAGAAGAAATTATTCAAGCGGTAGAAAACTTAGAACCAGTTGAAGGTCGACTTGAAGTTTTAGACCCAAAATTACCAATTGATTTAATTATAGATTATGCACACACAGCAGATGGTATGGATAAACTTATAGATGCAGTGAAACCTTTTGCAAAACAGAAATTAATTTTCTTGTGTGGAATGGCTGGAGAACGAGATATGGGGAAAACACCAGAAATGGGTCGTGTCGCTTGTAGAGCGGATTATGTTATTTTTACGCCTGACAATCCAGCAAATGATGATCCAAAAAAATTAACAAGTGAACTTGCTAAAGGCGCAACGCATAGTAATTATGTTGAATTCGAAGATCGTGCGGAAGGGATCCGTCATGCTATTGAAATTGCTAATCCTGGTGATACAGTTGTCTTGGCGTCAAAAGGGCGTGAGCCTTATCAAATTATGCCTGGTCATGTAAAAGTACCGCATCGAGATGACTTAATCGGTTTAGAAGCGGCTTATAAAAAGTTTGGCGGTGGTCCTGTTGAAAATTAAGCCTATAAGTCTGAATGGTGTAACAGTTCGTAGTTATATTTATAAAAATGATGATGCTGATGTCTTACTTATGGCAATACCAGACCTCAATTGGTCATTAGAAATTGATACTTCGTTAAATGATGATGATATCAAGGAGGAACTTGTGATACACTTGTTTACGTTACTTGATGAGTCAACAGCAGTACAAATTGCTGATGATATTGGTCAATCGATATTTGAGAATTAAAGGAGAGAACAAATGAGTATAAAGGAAGAAGTAGAATCCAGAAAAACTTTTGCGATTATTTCACATCCTGATGCTGGTAAAACCACATTAACAGAAAAGTTACTGTTATTTGGTGGGGCAATAAGAGAAGCAGGGACCGTAAAAGGTAAAAAGAGTGGTAAGTTTGCGACAAGTGACTGGATGAAAGTTGAACAAGAACGTGGTATCTCAGTAACGAGTTCAGTGATGCAATTTGATTATGATCATTATAAAATCAACATTTTAGATACGCCAGGACATGAAGACTTTTCCGAAGACACATATCGAACATTAATGGCAGTGGACAGTGCTGTAATGGTTATAGACTGTGCAAAAGGAATTGAACCTCAGACTTTAAAACTATTCAAAGTTTGTAAAATGAGAGGTATTCCTATTTTTACGTTTATCAATAAGTTAGATAGAGTAGGAAAAGAGCCATTTGAATTGTTAGATGAAATCGAGTCTACACTGGAAATCGAAACGTATCCTATGAATTGGCCAGTGGGTATGGGACAAAATTTCTTTGGTATCATTGATCGAGATACACGTACGATTGAGCCATTTAGAGATGAACAAAATGTATTACATTTAAATGATGATTATGAACTGGAAGAAGATCATAACATTAAAAATGATAGCGCCTTTACACAAGCAATCGAAGAATTAATGTTGGTAGAAGAAGCAGGAGAAACATTTGATAATGAAGCTTTGAGAAATGGTGATTTAACACCAGTGTTCTTCGGATCAGCATTAGCAAACTTTGGTGTAGAAAATTTCTTAAATGCTTATGTTGATCATGCACCTATGCCAAGTGCACGACAAACGAAAGAAGATATTGAAGTTACACCTTATGATACGGATTTTTCAGGCTTTATTTTCAAAATTCAAGCCAATATGGATCCCAAACACAGAGATAGAATTGCTTTTATGAGGGTAGTTAGTGGCGCTTTTGAACGAGGTATGGATGTTACCTTACAAAGAACGAAAAAGAAACAGAAAATAACACGTTCGACTTCGTTTATGGCTGATGATAAAGAAACAGTTAATCACGCAGTTGCTGGAGATATTATAGGTTTGTATGACACAGGTAATTACCAAATTGGAGATACATTAGTAGGTGGCAACCAAAAATTCAGTTTCCAAGAATTACCGCAGTTTACACCAGAATTATTTATGAAAGTTTCTGCCAAAAATGTCATGAAGCAGAAGCATTTCCATAAAGGAATTGAACAATTAGTTCAAGAAGGCGCAATTCAATATTATAAAGCATTGCATACCAATCAAATTATTATTGGTGCGGTAGGTCAGTTGCAATTTGAAGTATTTGAACATAGACTTAAAAATGAATATAATGTCGATGTCATCATGGAACCAGTTGGTCCAAAAATTGCAAGATGGATTGAAAATGAAGAAGATATTAAAGATAAAATGAGCTCTTCTCGTTCTATTCTTGTTAAAGATGTTTATGATAATTACGTTTTCTTATTTGAAAATGAGTTTGCAACGAGATGGTTTGAAGAAAAATTTCCGGAAATTAAATTATACAGTTTGTTATAATATGATTAATTGTGTATAATACTATATTATTAATAGAATACCTATGACTTTGTAGTCGGAGGGGAGTAACTCAACTGTTTTTAAGGAGATATATGAGATAGTAATATTTTTGTGAAATGTCTGTTTTATATATCTTTTTAACATAGTCATTTTGTCGTCATTACGAAACGTTAAACGTTTCCGGTAAAATGGGCAGAAAAATACTGTCGAGTGAGACCTTTGCTTATAAATTTTACAAACATACAAAATATATAAAGCTAAAAGTTTAATTTACTATAGGCGTGTATATGATTGAAAATGTGTGTAGCATTTACTTAGCTTAGGTCTCTATTTTTATGTAAAAAACTAAAGGAGTTGTCCTAAATGGATCCGAGTTTAATTTTACCTTATTTATGGGTTCTAGTAGTACTGGTATTTTTAGAAGGATTATTAGCAGCAGATAATGCTGTCGTAATGGCAGTCATGGTTAAACACTTGCCTCCAGAACAACGTAAAAAAGCATTGTTTTATGGACTGTTAGGCGCATTTATTTTCCGTTTTATTTCTTTATTTTTAATAAGCATTATCGCACATTTTTGGTGGATTCAAGCATTGGGTGCAATTTACCTATTATACATGTCCATTAAGAATCTCATATCATTCTTTAATGAAAAAGATCACCAAAAAGAAGATGGTACGGATGACCACCATTATGATGAGTCAGGTGAGGAAATACATGCAAGTCCAAAAGCATTTTGGGGTACAGTATTAAAAGTAGAATTTGCAGATATTGCCTTTGCGATTGACTCTATGTTAGCTGCACTTGCTATTGCAGTAACTTTACCTACTGTTGGTATACACTTTGGTGGTATGGACCTTGGACAGTTTGCAGTCATGTTCTTAGGTGGTATGCTAGGTGTAATCATCATGCGTTTTGCTGCCACTTGGTTTGTAAATCTATTGAATAAATATCCTGGTTTAGAAGGTGCTGCATTTGCAATTGTCGGCTGGGTAGGTATTAAATTAGTAATAATGGTGTTAGCGCACCCAGATATTAAAATATTACCGGAACATTTCCCACACAGTGTATTATGGCAATCTATTTTCTGGACGGTTATGATTGCACTTGTGATTATTGGTTGGTTAACTTCTGTTAAAAATAATAAAAAAGAACATAAATAATATAAATAAGTCTGAGCATAAAAACTATGTCTCAGGCTTTGTTTTATTTTTCATGAGATAAAGTTAGAATTTTTTACTAAAAGAGACTATAATCTGTAGTATGCTAACTTTATATGACAAAATAAAGCAGAAAAATTATATTTGATATGTCATAATAGAATTGCAATCAAAAGTAATAGGGGGGCTTATTGTGACGCAAAATAAAAAACATGTCATCCCAAAAGTAAAGTATGGACGCAAACGACGTGAGTACTTTCATAACGAGGAACGGGAACAACGTGTGCAACAAGAACGTCAAGCTAGAAAACAGCGTGAAGAAAAGGCTGAAATACTTGCTAAAAATAATGAAGAACGTGTGAAAGAAAACTTAAGAAAAGCACGTATTGAAAAGCTTACACAAGAAGAAATTCAGCAACAACAAGCCATTGCCGCTGCGCGGAACTCAAAACATACACCAGAGAGAACAGAAAACGATGAGTCAACCTCAGCGGACAATATCCATCATCCATACAATGAAAACGAGAACATAGCAGATGAAAAAAATAATATAAATTCAAAATCATCACATGTTGAGAATGTGGCTCAAAATGACAGTGCACAATCAAATGAACAACATGTCCCAGCTGAAAAACAGCAGGAAGAAAACTTTTACTCAGAGAATGCACAACAATCTAGAGTTGATGATTATTTGAGTAATGATGAACAAGCATCTTTCCAAATGAAGCACCAAAAAAGTGCCAGTGAACACTCGAATCGTAACAATGAAACTAAGCATGAAAGCACAGCTAACACTTCTGATAAAGTTAAGGCTTTCTTTATCGAACATTGGGCAAAAATTTTAATTGTTGTTGCAGTTATTGTTTTACTTACACTTATACAAGCTATATTCAAAAATGTTGATGAAAATGGTACTTCAAATGATAGCGTGTTTAACGATAATCAAAATAAAGATAAAACTTATACAACAACAATGAAAAGTGCAAACAGTGCAATTCATTCAGTAGTAACTGTTGAAAATGATACAAGTGATGATAGAACTTCTGCCGAAAAAGAGACACAAGAAGCAGGTAAAGAAAATGAATTAGGTTCAGGTGTCGTCTACAAAAAAGTGGGCGACTCTATTTTTATTATGACCAACGCACATGTGGTTGGAGATAAAAAAGAACAGAAGATTACATATGGTAATGATGACTATGCGATTGGAAAAGTTGTTGGCACGGATAAGTATTCAGATATCGCCGTTGTTAAAGCTAAAGTAAAATCGGATAGTAAAGTGAAACCGATTAAAATAGGCGATTCCAGTACTTTAGTACTAGGTGAACCAATTATAGTCGTAGGAAACCCTCTAGGTGTAGATTTTAAAGGAAGTATTTCTGATGGTATTATTTCAGGTTTGAACAGACATATACCAGTGGATATCAATAAAGACGATCAATATGATGTGTTAATGAGTGCTTTCCAAATAGATGCACCTGTAAATCCGGGTAACTCAGGTGGAGCCGTGATTGATAGAAATAGTAAGTTAGTAGGTATAGCATCCTTGAAAATAGATATGGATAATGTTGAAGGTATTGCCTTTGCTATACCGGTCAATGACGCTGAAGACATTGCCAAGCAATTAGAAGATAAAGGTGAAGTTAAATATCCTAATACAGGTGTGAAGATTGCTAATATTAGTGAGGTTGATGAAGCTACCAAACAATCAATTAATTTACCAGAAGATGTTAAAAAAGGCGTGCTAGTAGGTGATGTTAAAAAAGATTCATTAGGTGAAAAATCCGGGTTGCAAAAAAATGATGTCATAGTAGAATTAGATGGTAAAGCATTAGAAGATAATCTTAGATACAGACAAATTATTTTTAATCATAAAGATGATTTAAAAACGCTATCAGCTAAAATATATAGGGATGGTAAAGAAAAGGATATTAAGATTAAACTGAAGTAACGTTGAGGTGAAGAAACGTTGTCCATTTTCAACCAATTGTTAAAAAAATCAAGTCCTCAACAAGGGATTGTAATGTATTATATCGCGGCAATTATCGTGGCATTTTTAATGCTGAACTTGCCGTTTGTCCATAAGTCCAATGTCTCTGTAGATCCAATTGATTCCTTGTTTGTTGCTGTGTCAGGTGTCAGTGTAACAGGGCTAACGCCAGTTAACATTATTGATACTTACACAACATTTGGCCAAGTGGTTATCATGCTGATACTAAATTTAGGTGGTATTGGTGTTATGGCCATTGGAACTATGCTGTGGGTTGTCTTAGGTAAACATATTGGTATGCGTGAACGCCAATTAATCATGCTTGATAATAATAAACATACGATGAGTGGTACTGTGAAATTGATTTTAGATATTGTTCGAACAATCATTATCATAGAACTTGTTGGTGCATCATTATTAGCATTTTATTTCTATAGAGATAACCCCGACATTCAATATGCAATTATGCAAGGATTATTTGTATCGGTATCAGCAACAACAAATGGTGGGCTTGATATAACTGGACAATCACTTATACCATATGCAAATGACTATTTTGTGCAAACTATTGTTATGTTTTTAATCATGTTAGGTTCAATTGGCTTTCCTGTATTGATAGAGGTGAAAGCATATATCAAAAATCGAATTCCTAATTTTAGATTTTCATTATTTGCAAAAATCACAACGGTAACTTATTTTGGTTTGTTTATTTTCGGCGTATTAATTATCCTTTTATTCGAACATAACCAAGCTTTTCAGGATATGAGTTGGCACAAATCGCTATTTTATGCATTATTCCAATCAGCCACCACAAGGAGCGCAGGGCTTCAAACTATTGATGTAAGTGGTTTTGGAGAAGGTACGAATATCGTTATGGGTATACTGATGTTTATAGGTTCATCCCCAAGTTCTGTCGGTGGTGGGATTAGAACTACGACGTTTGCGATTTTAATATTATTCCTATTAAACTTTAGCAACCAACCTGAAAAAACGTCTATCAAAGCATTTAATCGTGAAATTCACATAACTGATGTTCAACGTTCATTTGCTGTCTTTATCATGGCTAGCATATTAACTTTTACGAGTATGATTTTTATACTGGTTGTTGAAAATGGAAAGGTTTCATTTTTACAAGCGTTTTTTGAAGTTATGTCGGCATTTGGAACTTGTGGATTATCATTAGGTATTACTGGTGATGTGAATGATATGAGTAAAGGTGTCTTGATGGTGTTGATGCTAATTGGCCGTGTTGGTTTAATCAGTTTTATTATTATGATTGGTGGACGTAGAGAACCTGATAAATTTCATTATCCTAAAGAACGCGTACAAATTGGTTGATTGTTAAATGTAAATCTGAACTGAATAGTTTGTGAAACAATGGTGCCAGTACATCTAACAAATGATGTACTGGTGCTTTTAGTTTCAGGATAAAAGCGTATAGTTGGCAAATACTCACTGTTGATGATATATGTTTATTATTATTTCAAGCTATTTTAGAAACGTGTTAGACTAATATTAATGAGGGGAGAGGCGTATGAAAAAAAGTGAAAAAATCGCAATAGACATTATCACTACTTCTGATATGCATAGTTATTTTCAAAGTGGTGAGAATAATTCCAATATTTATAGAGCAGGATCTTATGTTAAAAGTATTAGAGAAACAAATGATCACGTTATTTTATTAGACAGTGGTGGTAGTTTAGCAGGTTCGTTAGCAGCATTTTATTATGCAGTTGTAGCACCTTATAAACGTCATCCAATGATAAAATTGATGAATGCTATGCAATACGATGCAAGTGGTATTAGTCCTAATGAATTTAAGTTTGGCCTGTCATTCTTTTCAAGGGCAGTATCATTGTCTAGGTTTCCATGGTTATCGGCAAATATTGAATATAAACGCACAAAAGAACCATATTTTTCTACACCATATACAATTAAAGAAATAGAAGGTGTAAAAATCGCAATAGTGGGTTTGACTTCAGATGGGCTAATGGAGCGTGAACATTTTGAAATGGAAAATGATGTACGAATTGAAAAAACATTGCGATCTTCTAAACGCTGGATTCGATTTATTCATGAAAGCGAAATGCCAGACTTTTTAATTGTTATATACCATGGTGGACTAAATCAACTAAATAAAACCTCTAATGAGCGTGAGCAAAATGTAAATGAAGCGGAAAAAATCATGCAGACCCTAGGCGTTATTGATTTATTAATTACTGGTCATCAACATCAAACGTTTATCGGTAGAGATGATCAGACGCTTTATGTACAAGCAGGACAAAATGCTGAACAACTTATTCATGTGAAGATTAACTTTAAAAAACGCACAAATTCGTATGAATTAGAAGATGTCAATTCTAAAATTGTGGATTTAAATCATTATCCAGAAGACCAAGCATTATTAGATTTGACTTTTTATGATAGAAAAACGGTTTGTAATTGGAGTGAAGAAAGCATAAACGAAAATGCTTTTTCAGCAGAGGTAAATGGTTTGAGTGATGTTATAACAAAACCTCATCCATTCACACAGTTATTACATGATAGTATTCGATTAGCCTATGATTATGATATATCTTGTGTACACTTACCAACGAGTGGTGAAGAGGGGCTCAATGGCATCATTACAAATGAAGATTTATTTAATGCCTATCCTCATCCAGATGTCCCAGTTGATTTAACAATGAAAGGTCAACAGATTCATGATATTTTAGAGTATTGCTATTCACATATAGCTTTTAGTGACGGCGCATTGAGCTTAACAATCGTAGATGAAACCTTATGTACGTTTTGGCAAGGTGTTAACTATACAATAGATATGAATGCAGAGCCATACCATCGTGTGACATTGGAAAATATTAAATTAGACCACATGTATCGTGTAAGTATGACTGATTACTGCTATAGAAACTATAAGCAATATTTAGAAGATGCTGTCATTCATGAAACGGGTGAAATTACGATGGTTGAATTAATTGCTAGAAATTTAAAAGATAATGACTACCACATCGAACAAAAACAAACATTTAATGTTATTATTTGATAAAATTTATGTGATATAAAAATCTCTTAAAACCAAAGAAAACGCCAATTTCTATATTATTCAATAGAAATTGGCGTTTATTTTCATTCAGAGACCTTTTATGCCCTCATCTCTTTCAAACTGTGGGGTATAAGCTGTAAAATCTTAATCTTTTTTACATCATTCATAAGCTTGTGTTTCTATTTCAATTTATCCGTGGAAAATTAATAGAATAACTACTGCAACAATTTGTGCTATGACAGTCGTAGCAATTCTACGCGTATAATAATAACTTAATGAAAGCACAATTTGAACGATGAATACAAAGAAAACAATCCACATTTTATCTAGATAGAAAAATAAAGAAGCAGAACAAATTGCTGTTATTAATACGCTTAACCACATTGGAATGTTTAATTTGAGTAGTTCTTTTTGTAATACAGTTCTCATATAAAGTTCATGACACGGTATCACAAATAATAAAGTAACTAACATTTGCCATTTAAAGTATACACCTGTTCGCGTTAACTCTTTAATCAGTGATGCGTACTGAATATCTGATGAGATAGCTGCTAAAACTAGCTGTATAATAATGAGTACGATACCCGTAATAATACCTATCCCTAGAGATGTTAATAATCTTTTTGATTCAATATCTCTTTGGTAAAATATATAACTGATACCTGCGATAAGCATGATACCAGTATAAAGGTACCAGTATTCTTGCTTTTCACCCCACATGATATATAAAATAATGTGAAATACGATGAAGCTTACAATAAACCAGATTAAAGCGTTTGAAATTCTATTCATATAAACTATCCTTCTTGTTCGACGATTGTATATCGCTTGTGATTGATGACAGTTTTTTCAGGCAGGTCTAGATCATTGAAGTTTTCCATAATTGTTAAATCTACAATTACAGAGTTATCATTAATTTTTTCTACGCGGCCTTTTAACCCGTCATAAAATTCTACTATATTTCCGACTTCTGCGACAGTCATATTGAATCCTCCCTAGAAATGCTAACTAGATAGTATTATACAAAAAAACGACAGACAAATAAACAAATAACCTTTAAATATACAGTTATCATTCTTTTTTTAGAAAAATTAGTATAAATCAGTTAAATGATTGGCATTTTTAATGAAAATATTGCATAAATAAGGTAAGGGTATTAAGAGGAAAAGGAGTGCAGTATATGAAATTTATTAGTAATAATGATATTACAGATCCAACATTAAATTTGGCAATGGAAGAATATGTATTAAAGCACATGCCGAATGACGATAGTTATTTTCTGTTTTATGTCAATCGTCCTTCAATTATTATTGGCAAAAATCAGAATACGATTGAAGAAGTGAACCAACCTTATATTGATGAACATGGTATAGATGTAGTCAGACGTATTTCAGGTGGCGGTGCTGTGTACCATGATACAGGCAACCTAAACTTTAGTTTTATAACGGATGATGATGGCAATAGTTTTCATAATTTTAAAAAGTTCACTGAACCTATAGTGGAAGCATTGAAATCACTTGGATTAGATGCAGAAATGAGTGGCCGAAACGATATTCAAATCGGTAAAGCTAAAATTTCCGGTAATGCCATGGTCAAAGTAAAAGATAGAATGTTTAGCCATGGTACTTTAATGTTAAACAGTGAATTAAATGAAGTTCAAAATGCCTTGCGTGTGAATCCTGCAAAAATTAAATCGAAAGGTATTAAATCTGTGAGAAGTAGAGTTGCTAATATCTCAGAATTCTTAACTGAACCATTAGATATTGATACTTTTAAAGAAATTATTTTAAAAACAATATTTGGTGAGGCTACACAAGTTGAAGAATATAAGCTTTCAGACGAAGATTGGGCAAATATAGAGCAATTAAGTAATGAAAAATATCGTACTTGGGAATGGAATTACGGTAGAAATCCTAAATATAATTTTGAACGAGAAGAAAAATTTGAAAAGGGATTTGTTCAAATTAAATTAGATGTTAAAAAAGGAAGAATTGAACATGCTAAAATTTTCGGTGACTTCTTTGGTGTGGGAGACGTTACTGAATTAGAACATGCATTGGAAGGCACATTGCATGACTTTGATAGTATAGAAGAAGCATTAGCAGATTATGATATCTATCACTATTTTGGAGATATTGATAGATATGAGTTAATCAGATTAATGTCTTAAATAAACAATATAAAAGGTCTATTCGCTAACTTTAATTAATTAGTGAATAGACCTTATTTTAAATATATGACAACTAAATTAACCAACGAGATATGCCTCCAAATGTTTATATTCTTCTGTATAGCGTTTGAAATCATTCTCGTTTTTATTTTTAAGTGCATGATCGATGAGATTTTCTAATTGTTGCTTACGGACATTCCTTAACGATTCATCAATGATTAATTCGATACCTAAGTCATTAATTGTTGATACAAAAGACTCTAAAGTATTGTATTTTACATGTGTATTATGTTTCATTATCAACACAACCCCTCTATCTATATTTAAAATACATTATACAAGGTTTTGATTTTTAAATCAACGAATATTCTGACTTTTCCGAAAAAATAAGTGTAAAACGAAACTTTCAATAATTAAAAAATAGAAAAAGATTCGTAACTAAAATTTAATTGTAGAATATATAGAAAATATTTTATAATATAAGTTGATTTTAAAATGATGATAGTATATTATTTGAGTATCACCAAAATTGTAAGGAGGTTACAACTATGATTCAACCGTATATTATTAAAAAAGGTGATATGTCATTGCAACCGTGCCATTTACCCGTTGGCCAATATGAAGGTACAAGAGTGCTAAGGTATAAAGAAGATGAAAGTACAATAAAAGAACGTACCCACAAAATTATTGACCGCTCTTGTAGATTTTATGGTAGTAGTTATGTTTTTAAAAAAGAGGATACCATTCGAATTACAGGTATTAGCAGCAAGCCCCCGATTTTATTCACTCCTTTATTTCCCACTTATTTTTTTCCAACACATTCTGATAGAAAAACACAAAATACATGGATTAATATCCATTATGTTCAAAGTATTAAATCACTCAAAGATAAAAAATGCAAAGTGAACTTTGTTGATAATCAATCTATCGTTGTAAACATTTCAGCTCATAGCATGCAACATCAATATTTAAATGGTATTTATTATTATTATATGATGGATAGAGCGGCAAGAGTTGCAACTTTTGATCCAGAATCTCCTATAGATTATACAAAACCACAATTAAATATATATGAAGCACTTGCTAAGTATTCTTTGTTTGAAAGTAAATAGTAAAGTTTATTAAAAATATTAATGTAAAAGTGGAATATGCGGAATATTATATTAATTTAGTGTAAATGTTCTGCATATTTTTTTACGATATCTCT
>NZ_PPRL01000046.1 GCF_002902235.1 Staphylococcus ureilyticus | reverse complement strand
TTGTAAATGTATAGCAATTATTATAATTAAATGATTGGTATTTAAATAATTGAATTAATAAATTTAAACATTACCGTACCGTTTAATCAGTTTTTTGTTTACTTGCTATTTTAATTTAGTTATAATAAACTAAATAATGCTAGTTTTAATATATTTTACCCAAATATATTAGAGCTGTAAATTATGACAAAAACTTTGTATTCAACTTTGAATTAAGACAAATTATTATACAAAAACATTTTTAATATGTATATTAGATTGGGCATATAAATTAGGGAGGAATTAAGAATGGCTATCACCAAAATTAACGATTGTTTTGAACTATTAGCAATGGTAACGTACGCTGATAAATTAAAAAGTATTATCAAAAAAGAGTTTTCAGTAAGTTTCGAAGAATTCGCTGTATTAACATATATTAGTGAACACGAAAGTGAAGAATATTATCTAAAAGATATTATTAACCACTTAAATTATAAACAACCTCAAGTTGTTAAAGCAGTTAAAAATTTATCTCAAGAAGATTATTTTGATAAGAAACGTAATGAACATGATGAAAGAACAGTTTTAATATTAGTTGATTCTAAACAACGCAAAAAAATCAATGAATTATTATCACGTGTTAATAAGCGTATTCAAGAAGCAAATGACGAAAAAGAAGTATAACTAACTTTAGCTTCCCACATATCATACCTATCAACACCAAAAACCACTTCGCTGAACGAATTCAGTGAAGTGGTTTTATATATGTTTTAAATAATTTTTAATGTTTTATCCTACCTGATTTGTGCACCTTTATATTATTGAATGTATTGGACTTTTTGGCGCTAAATATTTATCGTTTGAAATCAAAAAATAAACATCGCATTGCTTCATCAATATCAGCGTTCTGAATATTCATTTGTTTTTACAAACCCTAAAAATACCTCTAGAAAGTGATTGGGTTCTTCTATATGAGGTGCATGTCCTGACTGGTTAAATTCAACCATTTCTAAATTATGAAACACTTGATCGTATTTGTGTTTCATTTCTTGAGTGATCAATGGATCATAAATTCCATTTACAATTAATGTGGGAATATTGGTTTGTTCAAGTACAATATTTTGATTAAATACAGGGAATTCCATTAATGCTCTTGTTGCTACTGCACTTTCTTCAGCTGACTGTCTATTATAAATCAACTGGGACTGAAACCATTTTTTAGCTTTTTCTTGATCTTTATACATATAAGGTAATAATAAAATTAAAGATTCAGATTTATCAAAGCCTTCTATTTCATCTTCATGTTCAATCATTAATTTATTTAACTCTAATACACTATCAATAAGATTACATGCAATTAACGTTAATGATTCAACCTTGGATTCATATTTATCGACAAAATGTTTAGCAATCAGTCCACCCATATCATGACCTACTAAATGGGCTTTTTCAATATTTAGATGTTTCATTAATAATTTCAAATCTTCTACGTGGTCTTTTAAATGAAATGCATTCGATTTTGATGATTTACCATGTCCTCTAACATCATAAGTAATAACATCATAATTTTCTTTTAATTCATCTTTCAAAGTACATAGGGAAGCTAGATTACCATCTAAACCATGAATTAAAATTACAGGAAAGCCTAGACCCTCACGGATGTATGCCAATTCAGTGTTACAACTAATCTGTACTTTTTCCATTGTGGGCCACCTCCTTATATGATTTATATACCCTCGTTTTATAACGCATATGCTCAATTTCAAATATTTAACGGCAATCTTTAGCTTCACTCTGACCCTACAATCTTGCCTTTTAAAACTAAAAAATACTCAACCCACAATTAATGTTTTTGACACATTAAATGCAAGTTGAGTATATACAACTGATTACACAATAATATTAGAAACCCATAAAGTAACTTTAATTTCTGGAAGATATTCTAATTGTGTAATAAATGATAACAATTAATAACAATACCCAAATGACAATAGACGCAATTTGTGTAATCACAGGATTACTAATCATCGCATCTATTGTTTTTTGACAAAACAACAACCCAATACCAGTAAACTCTAATCTTTTAAAATAGATGCCAGAAATACTAAATATGATACCTACAAAAAAGATAAATTGATGTGCATATAATGATACAGCGACAATGCCTAAATTAAACCCAAAAGCGTGTGCAAATACTAAGATGAGCGCTGCTGCTGCAACACTCAGCCCTATCACTCTTTCAAATTTATTACTATAGAGATAATTTTTCCAATCAATTCTCAAATAAATGAAGATTGAAATCGGTAAAATAATTAAACAATAAAAAATTGATAATCCAGTCGCTGCTTGGAACGGTACATACTGTTTATCATATAGATAGGATAATAAAATAAAATTGATAATAAAAAATACAATTGGGTTTAATTGTAAAGTAAATAAATTGCGTTGAATCGTTAAAATTATTTCAGCTGGTGATTTCTTTCTGTATTCGATATAATCCAAATCTTGTGCTTCTGATTTCTTTAACTCTTTTTTTAATTTTCCTTTAATATCATCGATAAGATTGGGAGAAAGACCTTTATGAGTGAAATAATCATTGATATTTTCTATTAATACTTTGTCATTAACTCTCATGATAGGCTCCTTTTTGTTAAATAAGTGCTTTATTCATTAATAAAATTAGACTTTCACTTATTGTAACAATAAAATAACCGACAAGTATATAGCTTTAAACTTGTCGGTTTTGATTCATTTTAATAATTACAAGTGAAGATTATTTACTAATATCAATGCGATAAAGTTTAATATTTTTATCATTAGGTGATGGCGAACTAAATTGATAAGATACTTGATTATCTTGAACATATCCAAAGTTGCCTGTTACTTTATTATAATGTTCACGTGCAACTGCTTGGTTGCTTACAGCATTTTTCACTTCTTTATATGATGGTCCATTTGTATCGTTGTAACTCATTGATACACGTGTGATTTTACCATTATTTTTCTTACCATCTGCAGTTACCACTAGCACACCATTATCTTTTTTAAATTCATAATAATGTTCTGTGCCATCAGGTTTATATGAATAAATTGGTTTTTTATTATTTTTTAATACTGATTGAATAGAACTTCCTAATTTTGCACCTTCTAATGATTGGTCTCCATGTTGCAATTCATTAACACTTTGGATAGAGTTCCCCGATGCTGCTTCAACATTTCCTGCCGAAATCCCAGAAAATGCCAAACCTGTAACTAAAACTGCTGCACATAATTTTTTCATAAGCACTCTCTCCTTTATATTTAACTTACCTTCATTGTGCTTATTCACATTGTACTATAAATATTACTAAAATAACAGTGATGTTACAAAAAGATTACAAAACAGTGTATTGCTGTAATCTTTTCTAGGCATCTATCAAAGCTGAATAATTTAAGATGCTAATTGAAGATGTTGTTCTATAAACTTTCTTACTTCATTGATAAATTTATCTTTTTCTTCTACGAATGGATATAATCCTGATTCTTCAAAAATTTCAAATTGGGTATTTCCGATATAATCCGCAACTTCTTTTGCTTCGAATACTGTAGTTCTTTCTCCATGCTGTCCAACAATAATTAATGTAGGTAAATCTAAAGCTTTTAAATAATGCATGACATTATTGTCAATAAATGATTGTTTTACCGCTTCTATTTCTGCTTTCGTAGACATGTTGTTCGTATTTTCAATTTGCTTTAAGAATTTTTTAGCTTTTCTTTTGGAATAATATAATTGTTTATCAAGGAATTTTTGTTGTGTCTCATCATCCCAATTTCTAATTTTATCTGAATACTTTCTATATAATCGCTCTTCAGGCGTGATGTCATTCAATAGTGTAGGATTCACCATCGTTAATGATGACACTAATTCTGGGTATTGTGTAGCAAATAATGCGGCAATAGAACCACCTAATTCGTGAGCTATGATAGAGCATTCATTAATATATAAATAATCTAATAATTCCTTAATATCTTTCGCATATGTTCTAAATTTGATGTCATTCGGTTTGTCAGAATAGCCATGTCCTCTTAGATCAATGAGTACTACCTGATATGCTTTATTAAATTTAGTTTCTAAATCATTAAATACTGAAAAGTTATCAAAAGCAGTATGAATCATGACTATTGCTTTACCTTCACCACTCGTCTTGTAATTTAAAGCAACACCATCACTTGTTGTAAATAGGTTCATCATTTATCTCCCTTTCTTATTAATTGATAAAATGGAAAGTAATTCTTCCGTAGTTTTAATCGTAAAATCTACTTCTTCTGGTAAAGGTGTTAGATCATTTTCATTATCTTCATTAAACCAAACACTAATCATACCCATGGCCCTTGCAGGTGCTACATCATTGAGTGGATCATCACCAACATATATTGTTTCTTCAGGTTTGGTACCTAATTGCGACAACATATCTTCAAAAATTTTAGGATGGGGCTTGCGGTAACCTACAGTTTCAGATGTAGATAAATAATTGATACTATCTTCGATACCTAAAGCGTGCAGACGAAATTGTTTGATTTTCGACTTACCATTTGCAATCACACCAGTCAAATAACCATTCTCTGTTAATTTTTCTAAAGTATACTGTGTATCATAATATGGAAATACATATCTGTAAAAATGCATTTCAAAATCACTAAACAAATCTTTCCAAGTTAGTCGATCTACATGAAAATCTTTAATGAGCGCCTTATATAATTCAGGTTTATCGTGATCTTCATCATCATCTAGTGCTATAAATTTACGTTTGAAGTCTTCCAATTGTATGCGTACAAAATAGTCATGAAACCTTTCAAACTGCTCTTCTATAAATTTTTCTCGAGATTTCTTTCTGTCTAATAATGTCCCTTCTAAATCAAATACAATCGCTTTTACCTGAGTTAAATCCATAATCATAACCTCTTCAATCTTAGGTTTACCTTTTACTTAACCTTAATTAATAAATATCATTATATCGTATAAACCATCTCGAGACGATAGTAATCCTTAAGTTTATTCTATGCTCCGTGGTTGAGTGATCATGATGTAAAATAGTACTGGTATGCCTAATAATGCTAAAATAATACTAGCAGGAATTTCAAATGGGCTTAACAATATACTTCCTAACCAATCCGACATTACCATCACTATACCACCTATAAACATATTTAGTACCATTTGTTGTCCAAGATTGAACTGCTGACCCTGACGTCGTACAAGCTGTGGAATAATCATGCCTATAAAACCAATGATGCCTACATATGCGACAATTACTGCAGTAATCAATGAAGCAATTAATAACACGCAATATGTTAATGATTGTACATTTAAACCTAAAGATGTTCCTTTCAAATGGCCTAGCTGTAATATCTTAATTTTTGGTATTAAACTACATAATACAATAATACCGATGAATAACGTAATACCTATATATATTACCTCGTTATACTCTGCAGATGAGAAACCACCAAACATATAATTCACAATATTATTCATCTTCTGTTGATTAAAAATAATCAATACATAAAGAAATGCATTAAACAATGCACCTATCATAATACCGGATAAGATGAGTGTCCTTATCGGATAGCCTTTAGACATAGCAGTAGTAAGTGAGATCACTGTAATTAATGTTATAACACTAAAAATAACAGAAAAAACTGGTAACCATAAAAACGATAACCCTAATACTACAGCTATACCAGAACCAAAAGTTGCCCCACTTGCTAAACCTAATGTAAAGCTGTCGGCTAATGGGTTATTTAATAGCGTCTGAAACATATGACCTGCTAATGTTAAACCAATACCTGCTAATAATGCTTGAAGTGTTCTAGGCACTCTAACTTGAAATAATATAGATTGTGACAATGCTTCATTAATATTACCGATATTCCAAAGCATGCTTAGTAGCATACTGATAATGAGTAGGACGATACAAATAATAAGTGCTTTATTATATTTCATGTCTTTGCCACGCTTTCAATAAAATCGTTCAGTTATATTGAATAATAAAAATATTTATTGTTCGTTATTAAAATGGTATATATTTTTATGCTAAAAGTAAATATCACATGATAAGAAATTCATAAAGAAAACGTCAATTCTATATCATTTCTATAGCAATTGACGTTTATTTGTTAGCGAAAGCTATTTAGTTCTAGGCTAATCTATCTTTGTGTTTTAGTAAATTACTATTCATAAATAGCTTCTTTCAATTTTTTTAATCCATCATCTATACGTGGACCTGGTCTTGATATTTCATCACCATTAACAGCTTTAACTTTATTGTGCTGTACCGCTTTAATTTGATTAAAACCACCACGTTTGTTAATCATTTTTTGATATTCAGATGATGAAATACCCATTGTTGATATCATCAAATCTGGATTTTGCTTAATAATGTCTTCTTTACTCACCTTTTGCCAACCTTTTAAATTGGAAAAACTGTTTTCTGCTTTTAATTGTGTCAGCATATCATCAAAGAATGTTTCTTTACCTGCAGTGTATATTTCTGGTTCAGATGAAATTTCCATGAAAACCTTTTGCCCTTTTACATCATTAGGCACTGATTTTTTTACGTTTTCGATATTTTGTTTTGTTTCTTTAACAAGTTTTTTGGCTGCTTTTTCTTTATGCGTTACCTTACCAATTTGCATAAATGATTCATACATTTCATCAATAGATTGTGCATCTTTCACATAAACGACTTTCACACCACTATCTTTTAATCCTTTAAGTACTTTATCATTCGTCGCTTTTTGAGATTCATGTGCCAATATTAAATCTGGTTTGGCTTTCATCAATGATTCTTTATTAAGTTTCATCGCATCAAATTGTTTCTTATCTTTTACTTCTTTAGGATAATCATCTACAGTTGATACGCCTATCACATCGTCACCCAAACCGAGTTCATATAAAATTTCCGTATTACTAGGCATTAGAGAAATAATACGTTTATAAGTGTGACCCTCAGATTGCCTTTCATCATGCTTTTGGTCTGACTTCGTACCACAAGCAGTTAAGACTACTACAAAAACAAGTAACAAACATAATAATTTATTCCATTTCTTCATACCTTAATCTCCTAATAGTTATTTTATTCTATATTACCAAACTCTCATCTCAATCGTTAAGTCTATTTTATGAAATTTAATTTTCAAAATAAGGATCTAAAAATGTATACTTGTTTTCATTTTTTTCATTAAAGTAATTTTTCCCAAAATTATCTAATAACGCATGAAATTCATTAGCATCTGCATTAGTAAATGTTTCAGGAAGTTCAATATGTCGCTTCAATTTCTCATAACTTTCTGTGTTGGTATAGCCTAGTTTTTTAAAAATTCTTCTAGTATAACTATCTGGAATAAAGACAACTGCTTCAAAAACATAAACTAAACACACATCTGCCGTTTCACTGCCAATACCTTTGATTTCTAATAAAGCATTGCGCAATTGAAGTTGATAATATGATCTTACAGCTTGATAATCAAAATCAAAACGTTTCAACCAGGCAAGTATATTCAAAATCGTTTTAGCTTTATTTTTATAAAATCCGCTTGATTTTATAATCATTTGCAAAGATTCCAAATTCAAATTTAGTATCTGCTCTGGATCAAATTCAGTCTTCACCTTTAATTGTTCGAGCGCATAAGCAGCATTTCTCCAATTGGTATTTTGTACTAAAATCGCTCCTAATATCACTTCGATTTTAGACTCAGCAGGCCACCAATGTTGTGACCCCATATGTGAAGATAATAATTTATATAGCGACTGAATATCTAACATGTTAGCATTACCCTCCCAGTGATCACGATGAAGTAACCAATATCAAAAAAGAGCAAGTAAGGTTTGGTGATAGTACTGACGGAAATGCATCAAACTATGATTAACAAACCTAAACTTGCTCTTAAATAAAGGACTACTTTAATTACATAATAATTACATTGACTCTGGCGCTGTTACGCCAACAAGGTTTAATGCATTATGTAATGTAATTCTCACTGCATCAATTAATGCAATCAACGCTTTTGTTTTTTCTAAATCATCTGTTAAAACTTTTTCATCATTGTAAAACTTATGGAAATGTGCTGCCAAATCTTGAATATAGTTTGTAATTCTATGTGGTGCTCTGTGTGTTGCGGCACTTTCAATTGTTGGTTCAAATTCAGCAATTTTTTTCATAAGCTCAATCGCTTTATCGTTTGTGATAAACGAATAGTCTGCGTCAGTTGAAGGTTCAATACCTTTTTCTTTAGCTTGTTTTAAAATTGAACAAATACGTGCGTGTGCATATTGTGCATAATATACCGGATTATCTTGTGATTCTTGCTTTGCTAATTCCATATCAAAATCAAAATGCGTATCAGGACTGCGCATCGTTAAGAAATATCTCGCGGCATCCACGCCTACTTCATCCATAATTTCACGTAAAGTAATTGCATTTCCAGTACGTTTACTCATTTTCACTTCTTGACCGTCCTGCATTAAGCGAACCATTTGCATAATTTGAATTTCAAGACGCTCGCTATCAACACCAAATGTTTCCATTGATGCTTTCAAACGCTGTATATAGCCATGGTGATCTGCACCAAATAAGTTTATTAATATATCGTTACCACGTTCGATTTTATCGAAATGGTATGCAATATCTGGTAAAAAGTAAGTATAATTACCATCTTTTTTAATCAATACACGATCTTTATCATCCGAGAAATCAGTTGTACGTAACCATGTTGCACCATCTTCTTCATAAGTGTAACCAAGTTCAGTCATTTTATTAAGTACTTGTTTGATTTCACCAGATTCATAAAGCGTTGTTTCGCTAAACCAATTATCATAATGTGTATTAAAATCAGCTAAGTCTTTTCTTAGTTTTTGCATTTCGTAATCGACGCCAAGTTGTCTGAATGTTTTAATACGTGTTTCTTCGTCTAAATCCTTTATTTCCGGTTGTTTCTCTGCCAAATCTTTACCAATATTGATGATATCTTTTCCGTGATAGCCACCTTCTGGCATTTCAAAAGAATCATCACCAAGCGCTTCAAAATAACGTGCTTCTATTGAACGAGCTAAATTGGTAATTTGATTACCAGCATCATTAATATAATATTCTCTTGTGACATTATAACCAGCCGCTTCTAATATATTAGCCAACGTATCGCCAACTGCAGCATTACGGGCATGACCTATATGTAAATCACCTGTAGGATTAGCCGATACATATTCTAATAAAATATTTTCACCATTTTTAACTTTTTTATGACCAAATTGATCACCATTATTGATTGCTTCAGTAATAATCGCAGTCAAATAAGCACTATCTAAATAAAAATTGATAAAACCAGGTCCTGCGATATCAACTTTTTCAACTTGTGCAGCCGTTGTATCCAAATTTTCAACAATTGCTGTTGCGATTTCGCGTGGATTACGTTTCGCTATTTTTGTTAAGACCATTGCTATGTTTGTTGAATAGTCACCATTTTTATTGTCTTTTGGTATTTCGATTTTAATTTCAGGTATTTCATTCACGTCGGCAAGTTGTGCTTGTTGAATACTTTTCTTAATTTCTTCAACCAACTTTTGTTTGACTTGTTCGATTATGTTCATTTACGGCATCTCCTTGTAAGTAATTTCATATTGATAAGATCCCATCTTCTCTTCATCTTGAATTAAATCATAATGCACTTTCAATTTTCCACCATTATCATTTACAAAATGTAAAATAGAATGTGTATAAACGGTTAATGGTATACGACCGCCACTAATTTCATACAAAGTAATCGTTTCCTCACCTTCTACAAAATGAAGGTTTAACTTAATATCACCATTGCGGATAATCTTTACTCCTGAAGTTTCAATTTTAACTGTCACATTAACGATTGCTCCGTCTATCTCTTCTTGATAACGAATAAAATCGGCTTTACGTTTTTGCCAAGATCCTGTAGTAGACAATGAGAATTTTTCCTTGTTATCGAATTGTTTAACCACTTGTTTCGTTTGGATTTCAACATTGTTCTCCAATGTAAGTTTCACCCTAATCTTTAAAATAATACAAACCATTATAGCATACTTGAAATATGCAAAACAGTTGCTAAATTAATTTAAATTCATAATCTACATTTTCAAAGTTCGTTTACAACACCTTCACAATATTCAAAAATCACACATAAAAAAAGTAGAAAAAACAAAATCAAAATCTGATTTCGTATTTCTACTCTTTTCAAATGATACAAATATCTCAATGCACACGTTACATGCATTTAAATACCGATGTTCTTCGTTTAATATCGTTGAACTCTTAAAAACTAATGATATTAAACTGTTTCTAAAGCTTCATGCAATGAAGCATCAGAGTTATTCCACATATCTATATCATGCGATTTAAGAAACGCTGCTAATATTTTTTTATTTTGGTCACCTATTTGATCGATTTCAATATTATGTTTCATTGATTTATCCATCATATTTACATGTTCAGGCATACTTTTGTAACCTCTACGAATACTTCTATTTACTAATAAATAGCATGCTGTTAGTCCGGCATAGTAGGGTCCATTTTCACCACGTTCTGTTGTAACCCAACACAACCAATATTCTTTCGCCTCTTCACCTTCAACGGTCGCCTTATCTTTAATCCATTTGACACCTTTTTCAACACTAGAACGCGCATGCATGCCTGCAATATCAATAAATGCCTCTTCGTTTGCAACATCGATAAACACTGGTGCTACGTTATCTAAACTTATAGAACCAATATTGGTACCTTTGTGACCATCCAACGGATCATTTTTAATAATATTGAATTTAAATCCCTTATTTTCAGCCATCAGCTTCCACCTCCATTATTAAAACAAGTAGCGCTGCAATTGTTAAATTACAATCCTACATAAGTTGTCTATATTAAAATTTTGCCATATTTAACAAAGTGATAAAAGTCATCAATTTTTAAGTGCTTAATTTAATTCATCTAATATACTATTAATAGCATTCCTAACTTGGTCATCTTCTATATCAGAAATAAATTCTTTTGGATAATATAATTTATAATCTTGTCTGTTAATGCCAGTTATACTATGAATAACTAAGGATTGACTACTAATTTCTCTTATTTTACCATTACGTCTCAACAAATGAATCGGCTGTCTGTCTGATCCTGGACGGTCATAATCATAAGGTAAATCAGAAAAGGATTCACTTACAAAGTAATAATTCGGATCTATACCTGCCTGTATAAACAAATCTGTTAATTCTGTAATTGTAATAATAGAACCATCAAATGGCATATATTTAAACAAATCCCGATTAATAAATCTACGAGACAAATCACTTAATATAGCGTCATCTTCATTAATCCATGCTTTTAAATAATAAACTACAACCGCTTCATCTAAATCTACATACTGTTCAATCGTCATAGATTCTTCAAAGAACGGTATAAAATCGGCAGGATATTTTTTAAAAGTGTACCCTTCATTATAAAGTTGCTTTGCTCGTTTCAAACAATTATTAAGCAACACTTCTCCACCTCGACTAACTGGATGGAAGTAAACTTGCCAATACATTTGGTAACGGCTCATAATGAAGTTTTCTACTGCATGCATACCACTTTCTTTAATAAGTACTTCATCTTTTGAAGGTCTCATCAATCTCAAAATACGTTCCATATCAAATTGTCCATACGTAACACCCGTAAAATATGCATCACGTTGCAAGTAATCCATTCTATCAGCATCTATTTGTGAAGAAATCATAGAGATGACCAATTTATTTTCATGTGTTTTATTAATAACATCAGCTACTTGCTGTGGAAAATCTTCAGAAACACGTCGTAATACACGATTTACTTCTGTCGGTCCAGTAATAATTTTTTGCGTAAATTGTTCATGATCTGTATTAAAAATCTTCTCGAAGCTATGTGAAAATGGTCCATGACCTAAGTCGTGTAATAATGCGGCACATAGTGCAAGTGGACGATCATCATTATTCCATGCTTCACGACCGTCAAACGAATCATCAATTAATCTTCGAACAATCTCATATACACCTAATGAATGTCCAAATCTACTGTGTTCAGCGGTATGAAATGATAAGTATAATGTGCCCAATTGCTTTATACGTCGTAACCGTTGAAATTCTTTCGTTTTAATCAAATCCCAAATCACTTGGTCTCTTACATGAATATATCTATGAATGGGGTCTTTAAATACTTTTTCTTCAGGTAACTTTTGTGTAGCATAAGTTGTAAAAGTCAATGTCGTCCTCCTATTCATACCTTGTTAATGTGCACCTATGATAAAGTTTTACGCATCAATGCTAAATCCATTTCTTCCCCATACATCACGTGCATATACGAGCGCACACGCTCAAACCCTTTTTGTTCATAAAAAGCTACCGCTTCATCATTCTTATTATCCACTTCTAAAAATACTTCATCATATTCGTCTTGGAAATATGCCAAGCCTTCTTTCAGTAAATCAGAACCATACCCATGATGTT
Source organism: Staphylococcus ureilyticus (assembly GCF_002902235.1). Classification (GTDB taxonomy): domain Bacteria; phylum Bacillota; class Bacilli; order Staphylococcales; family Staphylococcaceae; genus Staphylococcus; species Staphylococcus ureilyticus. The sequence goes on along the minus strand of NZ_PPRL01000046.1, from coordinate 1,082 downwards.
GCCACGAAGGTCTCACGTAATGGGCTGATAAGAATAATTCAGTGCCATATATAAAGTTAGCAAAACCAATGATTTGATCATCTTCTTCGATGACTAAAAATAATTGTTCTTCTAACCTTTTAAGTAAATGTTGTTCATTATATGAAGCAGCCAATAATTCATTTACAGTTTTAGCTGCATAGATATTTAAATAAGTATTATACCAAGCTTTTGTTGCTACATCTCTGATGCCTACAACATCTTCTGGCGCTGCTTTCCTAACTTTGTGCATGTTGGTTCCCCCTATTTATAGTAGGTAATAATACTCATATTATAACATAATTTTAGTGTTCAAAATACTTAATCTATTCATATGAAAATAGCTTGGACAATAGATAACATTGCCCAAACTATCTCTAAATATTACTTGTTTAATGTATCTTGCCATTCTCGTGCGCGGTTTAATGCATACGAATCTTTATCAATATCTCCTGGTTTTTCAGCAGTTCCAATAATATAACCAGATAGCGTAGCACCTAAAAACTCTAAGCTATACTTGATTTGAGTGATACATGGCTTCGCTTTTACTTTTGGAAAATCTCCGCCGACAATAATGAGTCTAAAATCTTTTTTAGCCATTTTTGCCTTAAAATCCTTATAATTAGGATCCATTAAAGTTTCAGACCAATGATCAATGAATGCTTTCAAAGAGGCTGATATACTATACCAATACACGGGTGATGCAAAAACAATTGTATCACTGGCTAACACTTGATCTATTATTTTTTTATAATCATCTTCATAAGTATCAATCTTTGTCCCATCATGTCTCACATCTCTCACTGGATGCAATTGGTACTGAGTTAAATCAAACCATTTGTAGTCATGTCCTGATAAGGCCATTTTAGTCAATCGAGCAGTGTTTCCCTCCGGACGACTGCCCCCGAACAAAACTGTAATCATAATAATCTCCTTTTCATATATTAAAATATTCCATTAGAGATATCTTAATAATTTTACACAAAAGTTCATAAATATAACATGCGTTTACAATAGTATATTATAGCATTAAATGATTTGTAGGAAAATTTATATATTTATAT